>CAZDYZ010000573.1:0-22249 GCA_964509525.1 uncultured Acidobacteriaceae bacterium | reverse complement strand
GAGCAAGTCAAGCTATACGGTCCCTTGCTGGTACTGCATCATCTGGCCAAAAAGATTCATTTGCCCGAGCACCTTGGGCCCTACAGCCAGGAAGTCCTCAGTTTGGTCTACGCCCACTGCCTGGATTACCGCAGCCTCAACCACATGCCGCAGTGGTTTGAGCGTACCGACTTGAACTTCCTCTTGGACCTCGAGAGCTTAACCGAGAAACGGCTGGTGGGCGCCTTGGATTATTTGGAAGGCTTAGCCAGCGAGATCTGGCAGCGGGACATGTTTCAAACACTTTGTCGCCACTATCATCTTCGTCCTTCCGGTGTCATTTACGACGTTACCAACACCTACCTCTATGGCCGTCGCTGTCCTCTCGGCAAGCCCGGGCTCGATAAAGATGGGATCAAAGGTCGGCCGCTCATTCAGGTCGGTTTGGCCGTCACTCAGAAGGAAGGCTTTCCCCTCTTCCATAAAGTCTTTGATGGCAACGTGCACGACTCCCGCACCCTGCGAGATCTGGTGACGCAATTCGGCAACTACCAACTGGAAACCGGCCTGTTCATCTACGATCGCGGTATTCTGTCGAAACGCAACATCAAAGATATCAAAGACTTACAATGGGACACCCTGTGCGGCGTACCCCTCAATCCCGCGGTAAAACAATTCTGGCGCCCTTGGGCCAAGCCGCAGCGCTTGCTGCAATTCCGGAACCGAGTCCGAGTCGCATCCAGCGTCTTTTACACTCTCCTGCGGCCTTTCCCCATGGATGGAGTGCGAGGAAAACTGGCTCTCTGTTTCAACGAGCAGCGCCAGCACGCTACACGGGAGTCGCGGCGCGACGAGATCGTCTACGCCCAGAAACTGCTGGCCCAAGGCAAAGCCATCAAACCCGGATTGCGCCCCTACTTCGATGCCCGAGGTCACTTACGTCAGGATAAGTTAGCAGCCGCGGAAGAGTTCGACGGTTACTCCTGTATCTTCTGCACTCGCTCCTTGCCGAACGAGCAAATGCTTGCTCTCTATTTTGACAAGGATTTGATCGAAAAAGCTTTTCGCAGTCTGAAGGGTATTATCCAGTTGCGTCCCGTCCGCCACTGGCTCGCCGAACGCGTGCGCGCCCACGTGTTCCTGTGTTATCTCGCCTACCTTCTCCTGTCTCTGCTTCGTTATCATCTGCGAGATACAGATTTCACCGCAGAGCGGGCTCTAAACGAACTCAGCACTATGTACAAGGTCTATCTCCGCGATGCGCAACATCGATTCCAGCTCTCGCGCACAGTGACCCTAACCAAGAATCAAGAACTCATCTTGAAAGCCATCGACAAGTCGCTTCTGAAGGCCTAGTGTACATTCTTACGGTGGAATTCAGGTAGTTTAGTGTTGTGGCTCTTGGCGCGCCAGTTATCGGTGTTTTGCGGCCTTGCTATTGAGCAGGGAAACCAGTGACTGACCTCCGGGCGTGGCTTTGACGGAGTTGCCGGTCACGATTTCTCTTGCGCTGAGTGCTTTTCCATATAGCCGTTCGTTGGCGTCGCCATCGGGGTCGAGTGAGGAACCGCTGAGCGACATGCCGGCGAAAAGTCCCTTGGCTCGGGCGTAGGACAAGATGTCAGTTCCGCCCACCGAACCGGCCTTGGTAACTCCGGGACCGGCGGCTGCGGTCAAGTCCTGGCCGACTTTGACCTTGCTGTCCAGAACCTTGTCAACCGCTTCGGACGCCATGATAAGGAGAACGAAATCGGTAGCCGTGCCGCCGATCTGAAAACCCGCGCTGGCGCCACCAATGGTGTACATAGCGGGTGCTGACCATTTGCCGCTGAAATTCTTGCCTCCACGGCAACTCATCGGACCGCGACCCCCGGTTCCGCCGATACCGATGGCAAACTTCTTCACGCTGGGCAGTATGATAATACAATCGGACTTCGCGACTACGCTGGCCGGAACATCCTTGCTGTCAAGCATTGCCTGCAACACCGTGGCGGCATTGCGGAGGGTCTGTTCGTCGTCTTCCTTATCGGCAGCCCAAACGGGCAGGTTCAAAACCAGAAGAAAGGATACGAGCAAACAACATATAGCTCTCTTGTTCCCTAGCATCAGCTTCAACCTCCTTTTCGAATCCAGCATTGAGTGAATTAATCCGAAAATCTATTTCTCCAAGTTGTTGGGCGTTGCAAGACTCGACTTCTCACGACTGCCGGTATGCCTCACGCTCCAGCCACCTGAGCCCGAGTCATCTTTGCAAACACATCTTTCGAGATCTCCAGCCGGCGGTGAACTAGCGCCTGCTAGTGATTGATCTTTCAGGGCTTAGCTGGTGCCGAGAGGGGGACTCGAACCCCCACGACCCTTTCAGGTCTGCGGATTTTAAGTCCGCTGCGTCTGCCAGTTCCGCCATCCCGGCCTATTCGAAAGATATTGAACACATTTCAGTTTAGCAGCTCAGCGCTCTTGACCCGCTTGGACACTTGGATGGATTTCGTGACCGATTGCTGCTATCTCGGCTCCCATAGCCTCGCGTTACTTGCGGTCGCCTCTGATTTCCGAACTCCAAGATTGGGTTATGAAATCTGCATACAAAGGGTGAAAGAGTTCACGTTAACCGCTGTCCTACATATCCGGGGCAGATGATGACTCCTGACGAGAAAGTTTGTTTCGGAGTCATGTCCCCGGCGAGCTTCCAGCAACAACTTAGGAGCAATGTTACATGGAAAACATGTGGGTCCTTGCGGCAGTTTGGGTTGGACTTGCCATTATCACGACATTGTTTGCGATCTGTTTCAAAGTCTCGACTGCACTCACAGAGATCATTCTAGGCACCGTTGCCCAGCTTATCATCGCTCCGGGTCTTCACGTCGGGTAGGTAGCAGTCGCGAAGCTTTTTCTCACGTGGACCAGCCTAACTGCTTCCCGCAGTTGATGGCCTCGCGATATATTCTTTCATTGGTCCGTACGTCGAGAGGTATAGGCCGAGGGAAACCATGCGATCTCTTGATCGCGCGGATCGTTAGCGATTCGGGTAGAAGGTCGGTTCATTAGAGGCAGCCTAATCGTGTGTGAAGATGCCAAAGCCGTGTCACTGGACTGCGAAGTCGGAACTACAGCCTTAAACTTAATACACAACCAATGGAAGACTTAGGGATCCGAGGACGTGATTCGAAATCGACGGTGAGTTGGAAAGGGATTCTCAGCTTCGATTCTCATTGGCGGTCGGTGCCAAGCTAACGATAAGGACTAACCGAGGATGAAGACCGAATCGCAGGCGCCTGAGGTGGAGGGTTTCAGTAAGGCGTCTACAGGACGTTGGGGCAAGTTTAAGTACTGGTACACCGTGGCAGCGGTCGGCCTGCTGAACAGTGTATTGCTGCTGCTCCTTCTAAATCTGGTCCTCTATGCAATCATGCAGGCACGGCAGCAACCCAATGCGGAGGCACCGCAGATCTCGTTCGACCCTGACAGACTCCGTAAGGCGTACCCGGGTTGGCGGGAAGAGGACGTCAAAACTCTGCTCCTTGAAACCATAAGGGAAAAGGAATATGAGCCGTTTACTGGGTTCAGAGAAGTGCCTTTCCGGGGAAAGTTCGTAAACATTCATCCTGCCGGCTTCCGTTTCTCGAAAGATCAGGCGCCTTGGCCGCCGCCTCCACAGACGCTTAATGTATTCCTCTTCGGAGGATCAACTGCCTTTGGGGCAGCTCTTCCCGACAAGGAAACCATCGCTTCGTATATGCAAGAAACAGCAGCTGTGGACCACGCCATCCCACCTCTGGCAGTTTACAACTTCGCCCGGCCTGCCTACTTCAGCACTCAGGAATTGACTCTCTTTGAACAGTTGCTCCGCGCAGGGTTGGTGCCGCAAGTGGCGGTGTTTATCGATGGCTTGAATGACTTCATCTTTGCTGATGGTCGCCCTTTGTTTACAGACAGGCTCATGCATTTCATGGCGGGAAAGTCAGACTCGAGCCTGCTCGAGGAAGTGCCTATGGTTCGGGCCGCGCATTGGTTGAGCAAACGATGGACGAAGTCGAAAGTCCAGCCACAAGAGGCCGTGAACTATGACGACCCTTTGTTGCTCCAGGGCGTCGTGGACCGATGGCTGGTCAATAAGAGGATGATCGAGTCGATCGCCGACGGTTTCGGCGTGCGTACACTCTTCGTGTGGCAGCCGGTGCCGACCTACAAATACGACCTCCGCTACCACTTCTTCTTACATACCCCTACAGAGTTCGCAGCCTATGGCCGAAGCGGGTATGGCTATTCGGTCATGGAGAAGTTAAGAGCTCAGGGAAAACTGGGCCCCAACGTCCTGTGGCTGGCCGACATGCAGCAGAACAAACACGAAAATCTCTACGTGGACAGCATTCACTACAACGCCGCATTCTCGAAGGAGATTGCGACCCAGATCTACGGCCTTCTGTACCAGGTCCCTGACGATTCGCCCCACTAGCTGCCTGCGAGCACCTGATGGCAGCGACCAGGCTCATGCTTCCCTGAAGCAGAAATTGCAAGGCCCGCGATAACCTCTGTAATCTCCAAAAGCGGCCAAGACTTATCACTTCAAAACCGGCCAATGAAAGCGAATCCGGCGGACAGATACTCGTACCCGGTCAGTCTCTGTCCAACAAAGTTCGAAGTGTCATGGTTCGAACTCGCCCTTGCCGTCGAGTGCCGAAAGCCCAGTTGCCAGACCACGAGGCTGGAGTACCCAACTCTTTAATTGGCTGAGACCGGTCTTGGTCCTGACCTTTACTCCCGCTCCCCGCTTGAGATCCAACAAAATCCGCAGTATTCAGCTTCCTTTAGGCCGTAGACGTTGCCCCGCTGCGGACATGGGGATGCCTGTTGCTGTGGTGTAACCCTTGCGACACGCCGCGCAGCATTCTGGTTCTAATTTGGGTAGATCGCTTGACCCAACTGAGTCGGTCACAACCGCAAAATTTTGAATCAGCTTCCCAAACCAGCGAGTCCAAGAGTCGATACTCTAGCCGTTGCGAACAAGCAAGCCGATGCTGGCTTGCCGTGGAGAACAATATAGATGTTCACTGGACTTGACTCCCCGGTCTCGCGGACATATGCCGTGAACCCAGTGTAGTTAGAGGTTACCTTGCGATTTGCTTCTCTAACTTCGGGTCTCCAATCACCTACCACGCCAAAACCGCTAATGATGCCATTTGTGGTCGTTACGATTTCCGACGGAGGCCGGCGATTCTTGTGGTCCCAAGCCCAACCGGTGATTCGAAAAGATCGTAGCCGTCCGCTGTCCAGCGGCCTGATTGACTCAATTTGCCCGGTGCATTCATCAGGTACAGCAATGCTTAACACCGAATTTAATGGCTTGCTCAGCAACGATGGGAGCATCCCGGAGAAAACCGATAATCGTTCCCTCCGCATGTAAGGGACTAAAGAGAGGACATAGTCCGGTTGAGAGTCGGCCCATTGCAACTGCTCCTTGTCCGGAGCGTCGGTGACCAAGGCCATAGCTGCGGCATTGAGCTGGAACCCTTGCAGTCTCGCCCGCATGAGTGAAATCTTGGCTCTGCTCGCCGCCAAGAGCATGGTTGCCAACAAAACGGTTTGTACCAGGAGGAAGGTAGCGGTGCGTGCCTCATGGAGTGAGACTGCCCACCCAAGCAGAAGCAGCCCGATGCAAAACCAGAAAAGCAGGGCGATGCTCTGATACCTCGAGGAGAAGGCCTGGGGAATGCCGAAAGCCAGGCGCGCCAAGGCTGTAACTATCCCCGTACCCAAGCAAAACAGCAGAGTGAGGACCAGTTGAATGGGAAACGGGCGGCCGTCGCGGACATAAGATGGTAACCGCAGAATCACGAACAGAAGGACGACAAGTCCTGCACACCCGATGAATTCCGCCGCACGCACATTGTTCGATACCCACGAACTACCGAAATACACCACCAGATACTTGAGCGTTTGGATCATTGTCTCTGAAGACTGTGGAAAAGATGCGGGCCGATAGTAGTTATTGAGATAAGCAACTGTGCTCACAGCGCCCGAGATGAGGAAGCTCAATACTGCCGCGAGTCGCAGTCGAAGCAGCAGCGCGGCGCCCGCCAACAACGGCCAAACCAGGTTCCCGTTCGAAAGCGAGTAGCTGGCCCCAATTCCAGCGGCAATTGACAGCAGGAGATATTTCCACGGGCGTGGTCCGCCCGGATGTTCCTTGGAATGTATCCAGTACAGTAGCAGCCCAATCCATGAAAAAGTGGCAAACATGCTAGGAAGCACAAAGCAGGTCTGAAAGCCCCACGTGAAGTTCTCCCACTGCGACGGGTAGAACAGACAAAATGTCGCGAGGCCGGTGCCTGTGAGCCACAGACCTTGCCGCCAGTGGCCGAGGACACGCATGCTCCAACTCAATAACAGCAAATGGACCAACTGAATGATAAAGATGCTGGCCAGCAAGAAAACTTGCGTGGCGTGAAACCAGCGCAGGTCTGCCAGAAGGAATAGTCGGGAAATCACCAGCCGATGCTGGTTGTGCTGACTCCACAGCCAGTCGAGAGTGGATTGCGCTTTCCTGTTCGCGGCAAAATCGATCTGGCTCCATTCGTCCCAGTGCGGCAGGTTCGTATAACTGACAATCACTAGGTACGCCGACAGGGTGACGGTAATTATGCCGACCAAGAGGATTACGTAAGCGATGATCTTGCTAGCCTGGAAGACGGCGGCATCAGAACGGTCAACCGTCACGGTTTGCCCAACGGCGGGTGTAGTTCCGGGTCTCTTCATCCTCTGAATTTGTCAGCTCTCTTGCCGAGCCTGGGCCTAGATTCCGGATGCATTGTACCCCACCATCATCGCCAGAAGCTCAGGCTCGTGATGCAAACACTGCAATCCATTCAGGGCGAATTGAAGTTTCGGGCCGGGACAGCTTATGCTCTTGGCGGACTAGCAAATACCTGCCTTGACCTGATGCTCGCCCTCTTCAATACTCATTGAGGAAAGGCGCGGAGCGATTCTTACGGTGCGGATTCCAGAAGGCATACAACAGCCTACCGAGAACGGCATTATTCCTCAACCAGCGCGGTGGGAGTCAGCCGTCATCCTTGCTCTGAGCGTCTTGGCTGTCGCTTTGCGTTTGTTCTTCTGGTACTACACGGGGCGGACCTGGGAAGACGCGCTCATTACCGTTCAACACGCGGAAAATGCCGCGCGGGGACTGGGTCTCACTCACACTCCGGGAGGCCCACTCGTCCACGGATTTACCAGTCCTCTCAGCGTGTTGGTGCCGTTGCTGGGAGAGTGGCTACATCCGGGCTTCGGCATGCCGCTGCTAAAGGCGGTCTCGGCGATCAGTGGCGGGATCGCCACGTGGATGGCGATGCGCATTTCGCAGCGATTGGGGTTCTCCTTTCCCATCACCCTGCTGGTTGGTGGCTACGTTGCCATTGAGCACCAGCAGATTCTGTTTGGCATGGCAGGAATGGAGACCCAGATTGCCGTAACTATTCTGCTTTTTTCGATCTACAGTCTTTTCGACGTCAAGCCGATACTGGTGGGAATCAGTCTGGGATTGTGCATGCTAGCACGTCCCGATTTCGGTTTTTGGGTGGTTCTCGTTATCGCGCTGGTAGCCTGGCGCTGTTGGAAAAACCATGATTTGCTCCCGATGGAGACCATAGGACTCGCGCTATTGCTGGTTTATGGTCCATGGCTTGCTTTCACGACTTGGTACTACGGCAGCCCGCTCCCGAACACAATACTGGCTAAAGCCTGGGGCTTCGGAAGTTGGTATGCGGGACTATCACGAAGGGCTTTTGTCTGGTTTCTCTGGAGCCGTATTCGCTACATGTCTGCCATTCTTGGCCCCGCCTACGGAGGCAATGGCACAGGATATTCGTTTTTTACCTTCGATCCATACGGCCTGATCTCCTGCACGGTTCTTCTGTTTGTTCTAGGGGGGACAGTTGCCGCATTGCGAGACAAGGTCCTTCCCGGTCTGGCCATAGCTGGGTTTGTAATCGGGTATTCCATGTACTACCTTTTCCTGGTTTCGGCGGTGGCCCTTTGGTACTGCGTTCCGCTGGCGGCTATAGCAATCCTGGCTGGCTGCAAAGGTTTGAATGCAGTAATTAAAGGCTGCTTCTCTGGGCGTGGGCGTTCAATTGCCGGATACGTGGTGGCCACGGCCTATCTAGCTTCTTTGGCTACTATCATACCGGCGACGTTTCGCGGTGAAAGGAATGTCCAGGCATTTGTCGAGGATGGAGTGCGGAAGAAAGTGGGTCTCTACCTGGCTGGTGTATTGCGCCCAGATCAGACCATAGGCTGTGAGCCCCTTGGCTACATCGGCTACTACTCAAGACATGCCGTGCTGGCTTATCCTGGCATGTGTAACCGTCAAGTGGTACGGTTCTTGCGCGAACATCCACAAGGACGTAACTTGCTCGATATGTTGGCCTATTTTCATCCCGATTACGTTGTATTGAGGCCACAGGAGTACGAAAGAGGACTGCGGAGAGGTCACAGTTGGCTGGAGAGTCATTATGAGAAGGTTGCCACCTTCCAGACGCCTGAGGAAGAGAGAGCACAGCTACTATTTCCTCAGGGCAATCTTGACGTCGAGTTTATTGTGTTAAGGCGCACTTCAATTATTCCAGAAAACCCCTCATCTGCGGTTCGTTGATCTGCCAAGCTGCTGCTGGCATTCATGGAAGCGAGACGCTCGGGAGCTGTTCTTGGCGCAGCTTCCAGGCTTAGCAGTGGCCAACGTCGACAATCTCAGCCATGTTCTTGATTTCGCCCACCATGCTTTCCTGCATACACCGCCAGGGTCGAGAGACGGCACTCTTCGATAGCGCCACGCGAACGGGTCGCGGAAACTACATGCAGATTTGAGAAAGGGCGTCGGAGCCCAAAGAACTGTGGCTGGCCCGTTTGGAGACATACATCGCCCGGTCAGCAGCTGCATAAAGTTCATCGGGGATACTGCCGTCGTCAGGGTATAGCGCTAAACCGACACTAAGGCCGGTGTGAATCAGTTTCCCCTCCAGCTTGAAGGGGACGGCGAACGCCATCTCGAGGCTGGCGACCAGAACCTGGGCCCCCTCCCCATCCGCTACATCGCTAACTACGGTGAACTCGTCACCTCCCGAGCGGGCAAGGGTGTCAGACACACGCATGCGGCTGGCCAAACGCGTAACCACCTGCTGCAAGGCGAGATCTCCAATTCGATGTCCGAACGTATCGTTCACCTGTTTGAAATGATCGAGGTCCAGCAAAAGAACAGCAACTTTGTTCCCCTTACGATTGGCACGAGCCAAGGCTTGTTCCAGTCGGTCCTGCAGCAGGCGGCGGTTTGGCAGTCCGGTTAGCTCGTCGTGGTACGCAAGATACTCACTTTTCTGAATCTGGTCTTCCAAAAGTATAAGAATCATGCCGGCGGCCACGAAGTACTTCGGAATATTCCATGCTTCCGACTCGACGCGAAGAGAGGGAGCGTACATGTTCAGCAATACTGCCGTCGGAAATACAGCGCCCCAGGCGACAAATCCGAGCACCGTTGTCAGGACTCCGACGGTGGCGCGACGAAGACGATGCCAGAAAAGCAACGCGACGGTAAAATTGAACGCGGCCAGGAGGAGAGGAATGCCGAGTTCAGGTTTTCCGCGGGCGACAACCAAGAGCATTCCGCAAGACACACCCAGGCATCCAGTCGATATTCCTATTACCGAGAGAGTAATCTGCTCGCACAAACCCCAAACCGCTAGCGACACGCTAGCAAGCCCAAGAACAATTGCGCCATAGTAGAAGATGGAGCTCGTGACATCCCAAATCACAGCATTTGTGTACAGAACTGCGGGAACACCAATCACAGAGGCGAGCAGAAGCTGACGCCGACGGTTGGGGGCAGCATCAGAAACCGAGACCAGAAAAGCGAGGCTTGCCAGCTCCAGAGAAGTGAGGCTGACTGCCGAAGTCAGACGGTCCCACGGACCGTGCCCTACGTCCACGAAGCGAGCTAGGAAATGGACGAGGACAAGAACCCAGCCCGCCAGCCAAAGATGAAGCCGTTCGCTGGTGCCCTGCCGCAAGATGGCGCGAAATACTACGACCAGAATCGCAAGCGCGATGAGGTTAGGAAGCGTGCTGAAATTCATGCCGCCGCTTGGTGAAGCTTTTTTAGGATCGAGTATGACAGCGATTCGGAGGAATGCTCAAGAATGTATCAGAAAAAGGCTGAAGAACTACCCAAAAAGGGAAAATTTGTTTGCTGGCCTGGCCTTTTGGCAAGGCCGTTTGATAGGGAAGGTCTCGCGGCCGTAAAGGCCCTGCTGATCCTAAACCCAGTGTTGACAGCGATTACCGCACTCTTACGTCCGGTTCTATCGACATACCAGGCCGCAGCAGCCCATCTTTGTTGAACTCAGGCTTGTCGTTACCGTCAAAATCGATACGTACCGGAATCCACTGAACTACCTTTTGGATAGATGTGCCCATCAATCTCAGCATCGTCGGTGCTCTCCCAGTGATTGCTTTTCCCACCAGAACCAGCCCGCCAACAGGAGAGCCACAATCGCCACCAGAAATACTAAGGGTTTTGTCGAAGGCCGCCTCCGCAAAAAGCCACGGCAGACCTCTTCGCGCCGAATTGCTTCCGGATCGTGTTGCTCGTCGGAAGTATGGTTCCGGGCTGCCAGCCGCTCTAGGTCTGATTGCTCAGTCGTGCTCGGACTCATGCTTGTTCACCTGTCGGCGACTAGTTGTGGGGAACTGGACTTAGGTTCTCCGGTAGCGCGGAATTAGGTTTTGTAGGACCCGGCTTGGGGATCGGGTTGCCGGTGGCGCCGGTCGGTGTAACCCCGTCCGAAGGCACCGTGCTGCCCGGCTGGCCCAAATATTGCTTCACGGCCTGCTCCGCATCGCCGATCGCACGTGCCAGCAGGACCTTTCCGATATTATGCGCATACAGGCTGGCAATGTACTGCTCGTTAGCTGCAGCCAACTGTTGCTGGGCCTGAATCACCTCAACATTGTTTGTGACCCCCGCGGCGAAGCGGTCCTGTGATTGTTCAAGTGTCTGCTGCGCAAGGTCAAGTCCCAATTTTGCGACATCCACCTGTTGCGCCGCTGACTTCAGGTCCAAAAGAGCGTCTTGAACATCTTGCTCGATGCGTCCTCGCAAATTGTCCACATCCGCTTGCCGCTGCTTCAGGATTGCGTCAGCCTCACGGACATCGGCCTCCACCTTTCCACCCAGGAAAATGGGAATTCGCAACGTGGCCGCAGCTGACCAGTTCGGGGACATCGAGTCAGGAGTAGTGCCTAGCACACCGTATTCGCCTGCCAAATCCACCGAGGGCAGCCGTTGCTTCCATGCCGCCTCGCGACTCAATTGTGCTGAGCGCAAGGAAGCCAGTGCTGCCTGATAATCGGGCCGCGTTTGCAAAGCTCGTTCGTAGGCGTTTTCTTCCTCTACTTCGGGAAGCGGGCGGTAGGGAACGCGGTTGACCAACCGAAACTTCTGCTGAACCGGCAATCCGACGACGCGCGCCAGAGCAATACGTTGCTTTTCCAGGTCATTCTGTGCCTGGATGAGCGCTTGTTGTTGCGCTTGCAGTTGTACGCGGGCGCGCAAGGTGTCGATTTGAGGCGCTAGCCCTGCCTTTTCCTGATCCACCGCCAACTGGTACAGTGCCTGCGCTGTCTCGAACTCCGCCACAGTGGCTGTTACCAGCGATTCCTGGGCGATGGTAAGCAAATAGTTTGCTCCGACGGCTACTACTACCGTGTCACGCGCGTCGCGATAAGTGAACTGCGCGGCTTTCACATTCTGCGTGGCTGCCTGGATGTTATTGATGCTGTGCAAGTCAAATACGGTCCAGTTGCCGGTTGCACGTAGATCAGAAATTCCAAAGGGACCTACCGCTGTAGGAAATCCGGGAAAGGTGAAACCGAACTGCTTCAAATTAAGCTTTTGATCTTCCTCACTAAATGAACCAACGGCCACCGGCAACAAATCGCTGAGAGCGCGCAAGTGAGCCGCGCGTGTTTGTTCGGTGGCCCGGGCGGCCAGATACAAACCGAGGTTGTACTTCAGCCCCCGGTCAAGGGCCTCATCGATGGTGAGGTCGAGGATCGTGGAAGTGGCCTCGCCCTGTGGAATTGAACCGGCAAAAGGATCCTGATTGCGGTTGATGACCTGTTCGGCCGTAGGCAGGGTTGACAATCCTGCGATACCACTCTGTCCCCACCCGTAACACCATGTCAGCAGGACAGTCGCGGTAAAGAATACTGCGCGCACGGCTCGGGATCGGCCAGGTCGTGCACTGCCTTTCCCTGGCTCAACGCTGGACTTAGTACACGCATGTATACATTCCATCTTGTAGACCGTTCGTTTTAGATGAGTTTTCAGAGGCGCGCGTTGCGCGCAAAAACGCATCAGCCGCCCAATTAGAGGCCGTTTCAGGGTTCCGAGTATCACTTAGCACTAGTCCCTGTACAACCCACTTCGCTGGCGGAAGGCCGGCTCATGAGTTCGCGTATGGCTTCCCGCACCGGCTTCCCTTGGTGGAGGATTGCATACACCTGCGCAGTGATGGGCATCTCCACCCCAGCCCTCTGCGCCAGGCCGACCGCCGCATTGGTGGTCAACACGCCTTCGGCGACCATGCCATGCATGGCCGCGATGACATCTTGCAACTTGTGGCCGCGGCCCAACTCGACGCCGAGGCTGCGATTTCGCGAGAGTCCGCCGGTACAGGTGAGCACCAGATCGCCGAGTCCGGCGAGTCCCGCCATGGTCTGGGCCCGCCCTCCGCAGGCGACTACGAGGCGCGTGATCTCGGCTAGGCCGCGCGTGATCAGCGCGGCGACGGTATTGTGCCCCAGCTCGAGACCAAACACAACACCGGCAGCGATGGCAACGATGTTTTTCAGCGCGCCTCCCAGCTCCACGCCCACGACATCATCGTTGGTGTACACACGGAATCGGGGGTCGCTGAACTCACTCTGGACGACCGCTGCAAGTTGCTTGTCGGTTGAGGCGATGGTGATGGCTGTGGGATCGCCTTTGGCAACCTCCTTTGCGAACGTGGGCCCGCTCATCGCGCCAATTTGCGGAACGAAGCCGCCCTCACCGTCGCTTAGCAGTTCAGTGATGACCTGCGTCATGCGCAGCAAGGAATCGTTTTCGATGCCCTTGGTTGCGCTGACGAATAGCATTTCCCGCCTGAGGTGCGGCCGCATGGCCTGAAACAGGTGACGGGTGTGATGTGAAGGCATGACGCTGACAACAATCTCAGCGCCATGCAGCGCCTCCTCGAAGCTGTTGGTTGGAGTAACCGTTTCAGGGATGACCTCGCCTTTGAGGAACATCTCATTCACGCGATGCGTGAGAATGCTGTCGCGCACCGCGTCCTCAAATGCCCAAAGGCGCACCCGATGCGTCTGTTTGCGACCCAGCACGATCGAGATTGCTGTACCCCATGCCCCCGCACCAATAACTGCGATTTCACTCACCAGCACTTCTCCTTCATCGCCACCGATATTCTGTGCCGGCCATCAAGCGCCGAATATTGTCCTTGTGCCGAACGATGATGAGCAGTGACGAAGCTACGATCAGCAGAAGGAACGGGAGTGTCGTACGCTCCGGCGGGTTGAGCCACCAAACGACAAAGGGAAATGCCGCTGCACCGGCAATACTGCCCAATGAAACATAGCGCGTGAGCGCGACGACAATCACGAACAGGACGAGGGCAACCACGATAGCGCGCGGTGCGAGCGCTGCAAAGGCCCCTACGGCCGTCGCCACTCCTTTGCCCCCTTTGAAGCCCAGCCACACGGTGAATATATGTCCCAGGACGGCACAAAAGGCGGCGAGAGCCGCCAGCAGGAAAATAGTCTGGCTGTCGATATGCTCATACAGACTCGACAGGCCTCCGCTTTCAAAGCGATACGATCCGGATAGCCATAATGCGAAAACGACTGCCGCGTATCCCTTCAATGCGTCGAGGAGCAAGGTTGCGATAGCGAGTCTCTTTGATCCGGTACGGGCTACATTCGTAGCTCCAATGTTGCCGCTGCCGGTCTGGCGCACGTCTTGTCCGCTAAAAATACGGACTAGCAGATAACCGAAGGGAATCGACCCCAGCAGATAGGAGACTGTGACGATGATAAGTGTCAGCTTCGTCAAGGTTATTGATGGTGCGCCACAACCAAAATCGATGCATCAGCGATTTGAAGGAAGCCCGGCTTCTGCCGTGGGAACAATTCCCGCTGAGTCGGACGGTTCGACGTCTAGGAAACTCGCTTTAGCACGCCCTATTTGATCTCTGTCCTAACCCGAAAACCGATTTCCCCATGGGTTAAAGCCCAATTCAATGTCAGCCATAGTGCCACAACTAACACTGCCTCCTCAAAGCGCGGGGACGTGCTCCAGCGGATAGCGCGACAGCTTGTTATAGTGCGCACCTCTAGGTGTCAGCTTGCTCTCGTAGAGCCAGAACTCACGCGCCGTCATTGTACCCAACTCAAGCGGCGCCAGTGTTTCAACTTTGGCGCGAAGCAACTGTAAAGCCGGCACGGGGCGTTCCCCCGGCAGGGCGCGCGGTCGTCCACTGCCGCTACGCGCCAGGGTCAGATGCGGCTGGAAGTGGCCCTTGTCACGCTCGAACCCGAAAGGATGGAGCGTCTCGGCAATTGATTTCACAAGCTCCTGAAGATTCTGGTCAGATTCGATACCGACCCAGAACACCCGCGGCGAGTGCGGGGAAGGGAAGAAGCCGGCATGACGGAATGCCAGCACGGTTGGCGAGCCCTGCACTTGGCGCAGTGCGCCCTGAATCTTATCTAGCTTATTTGTCTCCCCAAGGAACTGCAAAGTGATATGAAATGTCTCGGGCTCTACCCAGCGGACATCAGGTGCGAGGTGTCGCATCTGGTCGCCGAAGTCCGCAATCCGGCGGCGGATTTGGGAGTCAATATCGAGAGCTACAAAAAGTCTCATAACAGAAGCAGGCTCCTCGCACTCGGAAGGAGCAGGGCAGGAAAAGCACTAGCGGCGCGTCCAGGCGATGCCCTCACGACTCCACGGCTACATCAGCATACGGCGCACCAGGTCAAGCGCCTCTTGACTGGTCCAGCGCCGAATGCGCTCCCGGTCACCGGGGAAACGGCGCTGCACAACTTCCTGCTTTTGCCCGTTCGTTACCGCGATATACACCAGCCCGACAGGTTTCTCCTCCGTGCCGCCGCCGGGTCCTGCAACACCCGTGACACCGACCCCGATGTCCGCATTGCAGATCTCGCGAATGTTTTCCGCCATGGCAACGGCAACTTCTCGGCTCACGGCGCCGTGGGCCTCAAGCATCAGAGGCGGGATGTCGGCGAACAGCGTCTTGAGATCATTGGAGTAGACGACCGCGCCACCAAGGAAATAACGCGAACTTCCAGGCACCGAGGTAATTCGCTCGGCAATCATTCCCCCGGTACAGGATTCGGCGACTGCCAGCTTGGCGTTACGCATCTGCAAGTAATAGCCCACGATCTCTTCCAGCGATTCACCAGTAGAAGAGAAAACCGCTTCCCCCAGTTCGTCCTCCAGTTCACCCGCCAGCTGGTCGACTGAAGCCTGTGCCTCCTCGTGGGTGGCACCGGTCGCGCGCAGATAGAACTCGACCTGTCCTTGACCAGCCAGCACTGTGGTTTCAACTTCCGGATGTTTTTTGTAGATGGGTGAGGTACGCGCGTCAGCTGCCGACTCCGGCAGCATAGCGGTCTTCAGCACGCGGGTGGCTATCGCAGCCGGAGGCACTACCGCGCGCAGACGTGGTATGCAGTTTTTCTCCCACAGAGCCTGGAGTTCATGCGGGGGACCAGGAAGCAGCATGACGATGCGTGACCTTCCGTCGAATTCGGCTTCGAGCCACTGTCCCGGAGCGGTGCCCCTGGAATTTGGCAGCACGACAGCACCCTGCAGCACGTCGGCCTGGCGCACATTGTTTTCCGGCATCTGGAGCCGCCGCTCTGCAAAGCGCTTGTACATCTCGGTGACGATCTCGTGGTCGCGTCTGAGCCCAATGTTCAGCGCGGAAGCTACGCTCTCGCGGGTGATGTCGTCTTCGGTTGGGCCGAGCCCACCCATGAAGATAGAGATGTCGGCGCGCCCGATCGCCGTTCGTGCCACGCTCGTGAGGTGATCGCGATTGTCGCCCACTACTGTCTTGAAGGCAACGCTAATTCCTAGATCATTGAGGCTGCCCGTGAGGAACAGGGAATTGGTGTCTTGCCGCGACGGGGTGAGCATCTCCGAGCCGACGGCGATGATTTCGGCAATCACGATCTCAGTCTAGCAGGGAGGAATCAGGTGTTTGGGGTTTGGGATAGCGATCGGGTCAATCCTCCTCTGAAGCACAACGCGGTAAACGTCGTCTCGCTTCAAGGCTTGACACATTAATTCAGATCTCAGGCCGATCAGCAGCTGCCTGCTGGCTACTCCGGCGTCAGCCGTCGCCCTTCTATATCCCAGGAGAGGTGATGCACGCCGCTGGTTGTGGCCAGCACGGCAGCGCCGCCGGAGGTAAACGCCAGTCCGACCAGATTGTTTCCCGACACTACTAGCGACGCCACGCGATTGGGGGTGACCTTCACGATCCCGCGGTGGCCATTGAGGGAGGCTGCAACGTAAAGGTTCCCCTCAACATCCACTGCCAGTCCTTGTGGCCTCCCGAGTCCACGGTAGAAGACTGACACTTCGCCATGCGGATCGATCTGATGAATGGCATCAAAACTGGAAGTCGTGGGGCCGGTCACATAGAGGTTTCCATTATTTCCGAACGCTAGATGATAAGCCGCCACACTGGGCTCCAGCATGGCAAAGACAAATATCCGCCGATCGTGCCCGATCTTAAAAATCGTGCCGCTGCGATCGCCAACATAGAGATTTCCTGTCGAGTCAAACGCGATACCCGTAGCGATCCCCATGCCCTCAGCGTAGGAGGTCATGGTCCCGTTCTGTGCCACTCGGTATACTGTGCCGTCATAACGGGAAGAAACATACAGGCTGCCTGCACGGTCCAGAGCCAATCCGGTCGCGTTCATCATCTCGTGCAGAAATGGCTTCACATTGTAGTTGGTGTCTACCCGGTAGATGGCGACGGGAACCTTTTGTCCCCGCGAGCCGGAGAACGTAACGTAGATGTTACCGTCGGCGTCTACGGCAGGATTGGTGACAGGATGCAGGTTCTCCGCGATCGGCACCGCAACCCTCAACTCTCGCGGATTACTCTTGTGACCGTTGGTTGCTACGACGACGTCACCCGAGGCAGCACCTTCGGGAACGCGCGCCACTATGAATTGTTCCGAGCTGATGATGACTGAGCCGTCCACATCGCCGAAGCGAACGCGTGGCCGGCGCAGTTCGGCGGGCCGTAGCCCGCTGCCGGTTATGCGCACCTCGCCGCCCGGCAACGCGCACGCAGGATCGATAGCATCGATGTGTGGCTTGCCGTTCACGTTCTTTGTCCCCGCTCTTCGATCCATCATCGCAGTTCTCTTCGTACTGCTGAACAGACGGGAAAATTAAGGCCCGTACTACCTTCCGTCCAACTCTTACCTTCCCTGAGGCCACCTCAGGCGAAACGCCATTGCCAACTGGCGGCCTCTGCGTCTTCGATGCAGACCTGCAACTCAGGAGCTAAACGTCATCCCAACCTTGCGTGTTCTGAGGCGAGTTCAAAACCAGCTCCCGACACAATTAGTTCGCAAGCTCTGAGCCTTCACGCCGCTTTTCAGCGAAGGGCCCTAAAGTGAAGCAGCAGTTGCAGAATGATCAGGGCGTATACGCCGGCGCCAAGATCGTCTAATACGATACCCATTCCTTCGGGCAAACGTTCAAGACTGCGTACCGGAGGTGGCTTCACAATGTCCAATCCCCGGAAAAGTATAAAGCCCACGAGCAGTGCCTGCCACACGATGGGACATGCAATCAACGTGACCAGTTGCCCAGCCACTTCGTCGATCACGACATGGGAAGGATCCTTTCTGCCACAACTACGTGCCTCCAGAGTCGCCGCCGGAACCCCGACGGCCACCACGATGACGATCAGCGACACCATTACCGGCATCCGCGATGCTGGCGGCAGAAACGACGCCAACGACCACCACAACAACACGGTGACCAGCGAGCCCCATGTTCCGGGTGCGGGACGCAATCGCCCAACCCCAAACAACGTGGCAACCAGAGTTGCCCAGTTCGGCGCAGGCTGGCCTATGTGCCTGGCGTCATTTCTTGACGAGATCGTCGGAAAAGTTGGAATCGCTGCTCTCCTGATCGTTAAGTGGGCTGGAGATGACATAGCCGCCGCTCACCCATTTGCCCAGATCAATCATGCGGCAGCGCTCGCTGCAGCAGGGGAACTGGGGGTCGCTGGCCAACACGATCTTCCTGCAGTTCGGACATCGTAAACTGGGAACACGTTTCCTGGGCATACAGATAAGTGCTTACAAGCAACGGGTCAACTATATGATGCGCGCGACCAGATCGTAGTCATGCGCCTCCGTAATCTGGCAGCGGCAAAACTCGCCCTCACCTGGTTGTTCCTGAGGGCCGAAATCGTTGACGTAAACCGTGCCGTCAATCTCGGGAGCATGCATTATTGTCCGGCCCTGCCAAAGCAGTTCCGTTTCCACCGACGGACCTTCCAGCAACAGATCGAATCGTTGTCCTATCAGCGCGCGCTTTTTCCTTCGACTGATTTGCTTCTGGATCGACATCAGTTTCCTGCGGCGGCGCTCTACTTCGCGCCACGGAATCTTGTCTGGGAGATCAAATGCCTCGGCGCCCTCTTCGTCGGAGTAGCCGAAGACCCCCAGCCAGTCGAACTGAGCCTCGCGAACGAACTGGCAGAGCTGCTCGAAGTTTTCTTCGGACTCGCCCGGGAACCCAACGACGAAAGAGGTGCGCAGCGTCAGGCCGGGGATTTGGCGGCGCATCTTCTCGATGGAACGCAGAAAGATGTCCGCGCCTCCTCCGCGCTTCATGAGCTTCAGCACCGCCGCTGCCGCATGCTGCAACGGCACATCAAGGTAGGAGCAAACTTTGTCATGCGTGGCGATGGTCTCTAGCAGCCTGTCGGTGATCTTGTTAGGATACGCATACAGAAAGCGCACCCAGCGGAGTTCGTCGATCTGCGCCAGTTGTCCCAACAGCAGCGACAGACCGTCTTTCAGACCCAAATCTTCGCCGTAACAGGTGGTGTCCTGCCCGATCAACGTTATCTCGCGCACGCCTTGGCGGACCAGACGCTGGGCTTCCGTTATGACGGACTCGAATCTTCGCGAACGAAACTTGCCGCGCAGTTGCGGAATGATGCAGAAGGAGCAGGGATGATCGCATCCTTCCGCAATCTTGACATAGGCGGAATACTTCGGCGTTGCCAAAAGGCGCGGCGTCTTCTCATCGTAGAGATAGTTCGGCAGATCGGCAACCGCGCCGTCCCACGCCGCCCTTGAAAACCGCCCTGCGGCTTGGCGAGCTTCGCCTTCCCGACGCCCCTGCAGAATGATGAACGGCGAGTCGATGGGCGGCCGTTTGGGTTCGATTCCGGCGGCAGCTAGAATCTGGGGCAACTCATCCGTACCGACAACCGCGTCCACCTCCGGAATATTCTTCCGGATCTCGTTGCGGTAGCGCTCGACCAAGCACCCGGCAACGATCAGCTTCTGCGCGCGCCCGACGATCTTGTGTTGCGCCATCTCGAGGATCGTGTCTACCGACTCCTGTTTTGCGGAATCAATGAACGAACAGGTATTTACCACGATGACATCTGCTTCGCTGGGGCGCGGGGTTATTTCTGCTCCTCCCTCGCATAGCAGTCCCATCATGACCTCAGTGTCGACAAGGTTCTTGGGACAGCCCAAGCTTACGAAGCCAATTTTCTTGGGAGCAGATGCAGGTGGGCTTTCGCCCGAAGCGTCCAGCAGTGCTACAGAATCAGTTTTCAGCTGCATGCAATCTGTTCATTTTAACATTGTTCTCTGCGGCTTCTACGAGCGCAGATGGGCCGCCAACTGCTTTGCCGCGCGGATGCTTCCTCGCAAACAGATGTTATATTGGCTTGTCGGGCGCTGGTCCCGCGCAACGCAATCTTGTGAACCCCGCCAGGTCCGGAAGGAAGCAACGGTAGCAGGCTAGTGTGTGTGCAGCGGTCAACTGGCGCCTGGCTTGCTTTTGCACTTCCGTTGTCACTAAGGCCCGATCCTAAAATGTCCGTAAAGCAAGGGGCAGACTGCGATTACATAGACTTTCCCACCTGTATCGTTGAGAATGAAGGCTCGTTCATGCGTGCTTTTCCCGGAGAACTCTATTGCCGAAACCTACTCGCGCCAAGATCGTTGCGCTCGGGACCTATGTTCCGCCTCGCGTCCTTACTAACCAAGACCTGGAAAGGATGGTGGAGACCACCGACGCGTGGATCCTGGAGCGCACCGGGATTCGCGAACGACATCTCGCGGAAAAAGGAGTTGCTGCCAGCGATCTCGCCGTCGAAGCGGTCAAGCAGTTGATGAAATCTTACCCCGTCGACCTTCAGCAGATTGATGTGATTGTCGTCGGCACTGTGACTCCCGACATGATGTACCCCTCGACCGCTTGCCTGGTGCAGCATAAACTCGGCATCAGGCACACCTGGGGCTACGATTTGTCAGCTGGGTGCTCGGGCTTCCTATACGCGTTGGATGCCGGTGTCCAGTTTATCGAGTCGGGCAGGCACAACAAGGTGCTGGTAATCGGTTCCGATGTGAATTCCATTATGACCGACTACAGTGATCGCGCGGTATGCATCATCTTCGGCGATGGCGCTGGCGCCGTGCTGCTGGAACCGACGGAAGAGGGGGAGGACGGAATCATCGATTACGTGGCACAGGTGGAAGGCGCTGGAGGTCAGTTTCTCAGCATGCCAGGAGGCGGCAGCCTGAATCCGGCGTCACACGAAACAATAGACAAAAAGATGCATTATATTCATCAGGATGGACAACAAGTCTTCAAGTATGCAGTGAAGAAAATGTCGGAGATGACAGAACGGGTTTTGCAGAGAAATGGGCTCACTGGTGCGGCCGTTGATTGCTTTATCGCTCATCAGGCGAATAAACGTATCATTACGGCAACTGCTGATCGCCTGAAGATGCCCATGGAGAAAGTCATCATCAATATCGACCGCTACGGCAACACTACCGCCGGCACGATCCCGCTGGCCATGCAGACTGCCATTGAGGAAGGCAAACTCAAGAAGGGCAACCTGGTACTGCTGGCAGCCGTAGGAGCAGGATTCACTTCCGGAGCCACCCTGCTGCGGTGGGCGTACTAGGGACGTCGTTGGCCGGTGGGGAAACGTCCATGTTTGATGCTGTTGTCCGCGCTGTTCCGGGCGCCCTGCCGTTAGCGGAACTTTTGCCCCCACCGGGCCTTACGCGCGTGGGACAAAGTTTCCGAAGTCCCATCACTGGTTGCCATTGAAATCACTGGCTAGATTCTCGCGGCCACTATGACTTCCCACACGCCTGTTTTCGGGCCAACTATCGACAATCGCCAAGGCTGCCTGTGGCATAGCCGAGAACGTACGAATGTTCTCACAAGCAATACCGCCAGTCTCCCACGTCTCAGAAACGAGACGTGGGAGCTACCCAAATCGTTCTCGGTCATTGCTGTGTTGCGACATCGGATCCGTCCTATATGGGTATGGCGCGATACGTGTGAATCTCGCCACTGGTGGTAACGCCGAGACCAGTGATTTCGCCACGGGAGTTGATGGAGCACCCCGTCAATAGAAACAACGCCGAGTTGGGATGTACCAAAGTGTTGAGATCGGTCGGGACGCCATTGTGCCACACGACGGCGCGCGTATTGCCGCTGGCGTCAATGGACAGTCCAACCACAACGCCAGGGTCGTTTATGCTGATCGCAAGGCTGGCAACATCGCCCGGGAGCGTGCCCAGGTCCTGCATGCGGGTAGCCGCGGTCCACAAGAAGCCGTGAAAGGTGGTGTCGCCGGAAAGGTCGGAGACGCCGACCACCTGCGCCCGGTTGTTGATGGCGAAGGCGAGGTTGCCCCCTGCCTGGCCAGTCTTTCCGCCGAGGTTGCCGAGGTCAATGGCCTGGCCGTTTTGCCACAACAACGCGTGCACTGACTGAAGATTGATCAGCAGGTTCGGGTTGAAGGTGGAACAGATTCCGGACCCTCCGACGACTTGGCCGTACTCGTTGCTGCCCAACGCAATTCCGTCCGGATCGCCGCCCTTCGTCGGA
>CAZDYZ010000572.1:0-6880 GCA_964509525.1 uncultured Acidobacteriaceae bacterium | reverse complement strand
CGGAAAGGGTTTGCCACGACCAGGACATTTCCCCGGTCCACTTCCGAATTGATGGGGGACTGCACTGTGATCCGTCGGAAGCGATCTCCTTCGTAAACATAACCCAGCATGGCCCACAGACGCTCCGCCTTGATCATCAGGCTGGCTCCAGCATAGGGCTGGTTGGAACCTACCCCGGCGGCGGCCGCCAAAGTCATCCAATCGCGCAGCTTCCAATCCACTCCCTGGATGGAAGTCTGTCTCTGGGAGGCGATGTTGACGCTGTAGAAGTGAAGGGTCTCCGTCAGACTCCGGTCCAGATAGATCAATCCAGCACCGGTATCGGTTCTTGAGGCGGGAAAGAATGGAGTACTTAACCCTTCCGCAGTGGCGCCGGCGAAAGCCGAGATGTTCCACCCCGCCTTGGTTGTGCCTACTCCGACCCCGCGAAACATGAAGTAGTGCACATTATTAAAGATGTCAGTTGGCAGGTTCACGGGAATCGGGTTGTCCCCCACCAGGAAGTTGTAATCTCCCCGTCGGAAGGCTGAGCTTATTCCATAACCAAATTCTCCCCCAATGAGCCCAGCTCCAATTACGGTGCGCGAGTTCTCACTCTGAATCGTGAGAGCGCCGCCCTGTGCGTCAAACAGCGTGGAGCTTCCCCCTTCGAACTGTATGAACTGGGCGGCGGCGGGGGAGCGCAGGCCCAACATGGCAACCAACGCCAGGCAGGGACCCATCGATATTCGGACCCGATTCACGAAACCCGTCTCCTGGCACCCTTAGTCCTCCACCTGGCTGACGGCATGCTCGAGGGCAAAGTGCTCCAAATGCAGCACCAGCTTCGTCGGAATCACGTCGGCAGTCCAGGGGATCTCGATCTGCCTTTCACTCTGGGGAAACAGCGGGAATCCGCCCTGCGTGTCTCGGGCACGTCCGTTGGAAATATCTGACTCCAACACACGACCGAAGGCGCTTCCCGCATTGCGGACTCTGACCAGCACCTTCTTGTCCTTGGCCAGATAGTCGGAAGTGACTACGGTCAATTCATCCTTGTGGATCGATTGCTTCGGCAGCAGGTAGATTGTGTGTGGAAGCTGTACCTGAATTCGTAGTCCCTGGGGTGTCCGCTCGCGAAACCCTGAAAAACTTGCGTAGACAACAAACCAGGCTGGGATTTTGTCGCTCGAAGCTTGGTAATAGACCGTATAGCTCTGCTGAGGAGGCAGGCGAAAACTCATGGTGGACAACTTGAGCTGGATACCGTTGTCCAGAGGACGATAGGAAACTTCTCCCGCCACCGATACCGAGAAGCTCTTTGCCTCCAATACCACATTGAGGGGCTGCAAGGAGTTGTTAAAATACTCGATCTTCCCTTTAGCCGCTCTGCCGGTGCCCTTCACCACGTTCTCATCAATCAAAGGGCTTACCGTCTGGGCCGAGCAGACAGTTGCTACGAAACAAAGCCACAGGGCCCATATGCTGATCTTCCGGGGGGAGAAAATCACATCGCATCGATAGGGCACGGCTCCCTCCTAGGGAGTGGCTTGGGCTTGAATGTTCAAGGTTCCAATGTAGGTGTCGGCCTCCAGTTGGGGCACAACCGTAGTATTGATCTGGTAGGCCAAGGTATCGGTGATGCTGGAGTTCTTGTTCGCTGCGGTGATCGCAATCGATGATCCCAGCTGCAAGCCGGAGGCGGCTGCATTAAACGGGCTGACGTTGGTCAGCGCGTTGAACGCCCCGCTGCCATTGAGCTGGATGGCCACGGCGGAAGAAGGAATGTCCGTCGGGTTGCCGGCAGTCTGGTGGAGAAGGGCCTGGGTTGAGCTGGTGAAATAGGCCCAGATCGCCACCGACGTGCGGCCGGGCTTCAGGACCCAGGCCGTTGTGAATCCCGTCGTTGTGCTTCCGGCGTTGGCGGCGGTATTGGCGACGAGGGTGAAATTCACCGTAGCGCCGCTGTTCACCGTCACCGTAAGCGATTCGGGAAGAGTTGCGTTGAGCGTCACGGTCGCGTCATTAGAGTTCAGCTGAGCGGTCCCTGTTGCGGTGAACAGCAGCAACAGCGTGAAACATATAAGTCCCTGCACATGGTGGGCTTTCATTTGAGCTCCGTCGTACAGATGAATGACTGCGAAAGCAAAATCGTTCCTTTGCTGGCATGGGGCGCCTCTGCCGACTAGGGTGCGATAAGGACATCGGCAGCAACGGACTTTTGTTTAGGCCCCGTCTTAAAGGTTTCGTCGAGATTTCGGAATTAGCGCCCCGCTCTGCCCCTAAAATAGTTACAATTGTGCCAGTCAGATCGGATCAGGAAGGGCCAGGACCTTGCAAATTCGGTTTGAGACAGGAAGCGCTTAGGCCTGGAACGTACGACCGGCAGGTGCGTATAAACTTGCGCACATTGCCCTGTGACCGCGGTCACAGACGGCGATTTTCCGACTTATGAATACTGGCTTTCATAAAGAGCAGAAAGCCCGCAGGAGCCCCACAAGTTACCCCTCTCATGCTTCTGCGGGCTGCGATTTGCTTTTGTGACTTCTACGGGTCATAAATTCCGAATTGCCTAGTGGACCTCACTATGCTGGTTGCGCCTGGGACGTACAGTAGCAGGGTCCCTGCTCAGCCTCGGGTAGCCGGTCTCCTTTTTGGATAATGGGGAGTCTTGTGCCCGATGGCAATTGCAAAACCTGCCCCGACCCTCTATTTTCGACCTGCGCCACACGGCCATGACCAGCGAGACGCGCAGGATGAAGGCGTCTGTTTTCCTATATGGCTCGAGGGTGGAGCGTTTGCCAATGCCCAACCGCTCACAGGAGTCCATGCTTGGTACCAGGTGCTTTAGATCCCGGGTATGCGCGCCAGTAACTGTAACCTTACGCCGATTTTGAATGCTCGCGGCCTTCGTCAAGGGCATCGCCGGCAGCTCAAGGAGCGCCTGTCTTCAGCCGATATTTTTTGGAGAAGCTTGGCAGTCGGCAGAGGAGGGCTGCCCGCCCGCAACCGACCGCTTCGCCCTGACGGCCAATTCCATGTTTCGACGGAACCGTATCAACACCTACGTTGCGCCGGTCATTATATGTTTCACGCTGCTGCTGTTCGCCGCGACAGGAACCGCTCAACTTAACTCGAACAACGCGACCGTGACGCTCAACGCCGTCCTTCCCGAATCACTTACCGTGACAGTGAACAGCGGCGCTACGGTGAACTTCACGCTTGCTGCCAATACGCCCGGGAATGCCGGAAGCACTACGACGGGTATCACGACGGCCTGGGTCCTGAAGCCGGGGCGTACCTCGGTGGCGATCTGGGCATATTTCAACAGCTCGACCCAGGCCCTTCTCCATCAGACTGCCGGCAACTCCACAGACATTCCCTCGGCGGCAGTGGAGATCCAGGACGGTGGCTCGGGACCATTCAACGCGCTGACCAACGTCAGCCCGTTTAATGCGGCCGCTTCCGGCTTGCAGCTGGGATCATCCATTGCGATCACCGGTGCCAACAAGAACTCTAGCCGAACCGACACCCTGGCCTACCAGATCGATACTACGGTCGTGCCGCAACTGCAGGCCGATACCTACATCGGAACCTTGAACATTCAAGCCCAATCCACTCCCTAGGAAGGAATAAGCAAGAGCGAGAAGGCGTAGCTAAGGCTTGCGAAACGACAGGCAGTACAGCCTGCCCCCCGAAACTCCTTCGCTGTGATATCCAACATTTCGTGCGACACCAGGTCGACAGGGCAGGCGACCGTACCTTCCCTCTTTTTGAAATTTTCCGCTTAGAGGAACCCTCTCGTAGACGTCTTTGACCACTTTCTCGGTTTCGTCCACGATCACGATCTTCGTTCCTGGCCTTGCCACGCGAATCATCTTCGCGATGGTCTGCGCCCTGTCATTCAAACAGGCCCACCCCACAATGTGACGGTGGCGGCCGCCGCCAAGAACATTGAACAAGGCTTCCTATTGTGCAGGTTGCCCCCAGCGTCGATCGGCCGACAGCAGTAGCCAGCATGTATTTGCGCTCTTCTTAGCGGTGGTCCTGACCGTTGTAATAACCTGTCAGGGTGACCTGACCCTCTGGCCTCTTGCGACCCTTCTCCGGTGGCGATCGTAACTTCCATCCAGGTTTCCTTCAGGGACAAACGGTTGTTGTTACTACATCACGCTGCGGCGAACACGCACCCAGTTTCTGTGGTGGCTCGCGAGCGAGCGCGGTGAAGCAGTCGGTTCAGCCCGAGCGAGATCGCGGACTCACGTGCGCGTCCGGTCGCACCGCCACAGGAAAGACTTCGGAACGACACCCGCATAGCGCCAAAGGCGAAGCCGCATGATGAGCGAACAGCAAAAGCTATTTGCGTTTGACTTTGAATGAGCACACAATGCACCAATCGTCACAGCCAATTCGGACCAACCGGAGAGACCACAGAATGCTTGCACCAACCGTACGTTGTCGCTTTCACGGCATAGGCGGCGTGGCAGCTCTCAGCTTGCTTTGCGCCACTCTTTCTGCCTCAGCCCAATCGCCGCAGATACCCAACATCCGTCCGCGGCATGCAGCGATAGCCAACAAACAGACCAAAGAGACCACTGGTGCTGCCACACCCTCCGCGGAAACCCAACGTCGGGAAACGGCGGGTAGTCCAACCGCAGCCATGCCAATGAGTGCGGCGGAACTGTTTGCCGAGTTGTCGGGAGTCAAAGACAACTCCCTGGTAATCGCGAACCGGGTCATCAGCGGCCCCCTGAAGATCGACGCCGACCAGCGAGCGATCATGCCAATCAACTTCAAAGTGGAATTTCGCGATTGCGAATTTACCGACGATGTGGTGGTCAAGCGAGTGGATTTCGGCCAGAGCGTTAAGTTCCTACGAGTGAAGTTCGATCAAAGACTGATGTTTGAACATGTTAGTGTCAAGGGCGATCTTCATTTCGATTATGTACAATCCGCCAGACCGATTCAGATCTTTCAATCCCAGGTCGACGGTGAAGTACGTATTAGGAACCCGGTCGCGGACGCGTTGCAGATTGAGAATCTGACGGCCGGGAATCTCATTGTTTCACTCGGGAAGGTCGCCATTCAGCAGGTCGATCTTGCGCACCTCAATAGCGGCAGACTGAGTCTCGCCACGACAGATGGCGTGATTGCGGAAATTGGTCAACTGAAACTGGATAATGTCACTCTCCGAGAGACGCTTGCTCTGCAGAACCTCGACTTGCAGGAAGTTACAGCTGTCGGGCTTACCGTTTCCAAGCGGATGATGCTTCTACCAGTAACAACAGTCAAGAAGCACTTTGACCTGACCTCGGCCAACCTCGGAGGGTTGGAGTGGAGGTTCGCTAACCAAACGGAGTTGCCCGAGAGGCTTGAGATCAACGGCGCAACGTTAGGCACGCTAAGCATTTCCCGGCTAGTCCCTAGGGCGGCAGGCCCCGGGAACAAAAGCCGCCTGCGTGCCGACCATCACGACTACGGTTTGGACTTTCTGGACAAGGCGGCATATTACGAACCGGCCTACGCATTTTACGAAGCGGAGCTCATGACACGAGGACAGTCAGACCGCGCCGATGACGTGTACTTTGCCCTGCGCGACCGGCGGCGGTATGCCGAACTCCGTGATGCCGAAGGCTTCTGGGCTACGACCGCCGCTGCATTCAACTACGTCGTTGGCTTCGGACACAAATGGCTGTTTGGGTATGGGCGCGCGTGGGTTTATCCGCTTATATGGTGCGCAGTGCTGGTCCTCGTGGGTGCATTAGTCTTTCGTGATGGCGACCGAATGCAGAAGATGAACGGCGAGTCCCCCCAGACCTTCTCGCCGATTTGGTACAGCCTGGACCTGTTTGTGCCGATCCTCAGTTTGGGATTAGCCAAGAATTGGGTCCCCAAGGAGGAGTTCCGATTACAGCATTTCTACTCCAAGTTCCTGTCTTTGATCGGCCTGATCCTAATCTCCGCCATGGCGGGGGCCTTGACGGGCACGCTCAAATGACGCCGGGGAGCGCAGCGGAAAACCTCTGAGTTGGCCAGACATCGGTGTTTTCATCCCGGTACTTGGATTTTCGGAGAAGTGCGGGTTACGAAAAGTCTCGACTCGGCCTCGTTTCGAACCAACGTCAGAAGTCCCGATGGACGGCGATTGTCCGCAATGGAATCGATTGGAAGCTACCGACCAAGGCTGCGAACTGGTGACCGAGTGGCGCTCCGCCGGTGTAATTCTGTGGAGCTAGTTAGTTTTCTATTCGCCTTGACGTATCCAGTCGGGGTTGGACCAAGGCCGCCTGCCCGCTATGGCAGTTTTCGAGCACGCCCTGCGATTATTGCCATAGACGGCATTGATTCTTCATGTTCCTTTCAGTCCATTGAAGGGCCGCGACCTACGCGGGGACAAGCGGACTGACCCCTTAGGCTGTGATGAGTGTCCTTGTAGGTTGACGCCTGTTGCGCGCGCAGTCATAACAGCTGCGGGATTCACGATGGCCATAGCTGCAACGGAAAACGCGTTGTTGAGCCACTATCGTTTGCTGGCGGCGATTTGGCTCCGATGGGATGGGAGCCGTCTACCACGCACACGAGGAGCATCTAGATCGGGACGTGGCTGTGAAAGTACTACCATCGTCCACAGCAGCGGGAAGGGGTTTTGACTCGAAGGCTCGACGTGCCCTGCGCCAGGAGGCGCTCAAATTAACAGAAGTCCTGACCCTGGAGTGAACCGGCGCGAGCCACTGAAGAAGCGAACGCGGATATCCCGATGCGCATCGGTGGCTGTGATAGCTCAGAAACGGCTACCGCAGCCCCATACGACAGAGCAAGAGCTAAGAAGTTGTGTGGCGGCGTGAAAGAAAATGTCGACTATATGTGCTTTCCTACCAGAGTTCGGGTAGCTCAGAAAAAT
>CAZDYZ010000571.1:0-4727 GCA_964509525.1 uncultured Acidobacteriaceae bacterium | reverse complement strand
CACCGTCTTTGGCCCGATCCCGGGTACCTCTTCCAGCTGCTCAGGAGTCATATCAGCCACGGCCTCAACGGTCGTGATGCCGGCAGCTACAAGCTTCTCAACGATACCGGGTTCGAGATCAGGGATGGTCTCTAACGGAGTGGCTGGCTGGTTCATTACCGCGGTCATCCGCTCCTCCACTTCCTGACGCTTCTCTTCTTCGCTCTTGATGTCGATCTTCCAACCCAATAGCTTGGCCGCAAGACGGACGTTCTGTCCTTTTTTGCCAATGGCCAGCGACAATTGGCTGTCGTCGACGATCACCTCGAGGTGTTTCTCCTCTCCCTCGAGCACGGTCACGCGGCTTACCTTCGCGGGCTGCAAAGCCTTCTCAGCAAAGACCACCGGATCTTCGTGGTACTCGATGATGTCGATCTTTTCGCCACGCAATTCGCGGATGATGGACTGCACCCGCATGCCCTTCATGCCTACGCAGGCCCCTACAGGATCAACATCCTTGTCCTTTGACATCACAGCGATCTTGGTACGCTCGCCAGCTTCTCGGGCAATCGCCCTTATAACTACCGTATTGTCATAAATCTCCGGGACTTCCGTCTGGAACAAGTGCGAAACGAGCTCGGGCACTGCACGCGACACGACAACTTGCGGTCCCTTCGACGCTCTTTCGACGCGAACGATCACGACTCGGGAACGCTCACCGGGAGCAAACGACTCCAACCGCGATTGTTCCTTCCGGGGCATTCGCGCCTCGGCCTTGCCCAGATCCACGATAACGTCCTGGCCTTCCTGGCGCTTGATGGTGGCATTGATCACTTCGCCTACTCTGCCAATGTACTCGTTGTAAATCGTGTCGCGTTCAGCCTCGCGCACCTTCTGGAAGATAACCTGCTTTGCTAGCTGTGCCGCAATTCGCCCCAGCACATCGGTAGCCTTATAAGTGCGTAATTCGCCGCCGACCTCGGCTGCAGGATCGATACGCTTGGCCTCATCCAGCGTGATTTGCGCATTAGGGTCCTCGATCTGCTCGGAGTCCTCCACAATTGTGCGCACAGCGTAAGCGCGGATCTGGCCGCTCTCCTTGTCCAGTTCGGCGCGCAGGTTCTCCTGCGTCTTGTAGTACTTTCGCGTGGCCACAACGATGGCATCTTCCACCGCGCTCACGACGATCTGCGGATCAATCCCTTTTTCACGACTCAGAGCGTCGATTACGTTGTACAGTTCACTTGCCATAAAATCTCCGCCACCTTGCTTGCATTGCTCTACAGCCCTCAGAACTCGGGAACAAGATTCGCTTTTTCCACGTTCGCCAGATCTAACTCAACCGCACTCCCATGTACCACCGCTTGATGTTTCTTTGACTTCTTCTGGCCGGCTAGCTCCAAGCTCAGACGCCCTTCATGAAAAGCCTTCAGCCGCCCTTCAAAGTGGCGGTTGCCATTCACCGGATCACGGGTCATCAGCTTGACCAGGCTGCCGATGTAGCGCTGATAGTCTTCCGGCCTCAACAGCTTACGGTCCAAGCCAGGTGACGAGACTTCCAACACGTAGGAACCGCCTGGCACGGCATCTTCAATGTCGAAGATAGTGCCCACCTCGCGGCTAAAGTTCGAACAATCCTCGTGCGTCACCCCGCTCGGCTTGTCGATATAAATACGGAGCATTCGGGCTCTGCCCCCGCCGTGTAGTTCGACGTCGACCACCTCCAAACCGCTTGACCTCCCAACGCGGTCTGCGATCTCCCGGACTTTCTGCAAACTAGCCATGGCGTTCCTATAAATAGCTCCCGGCCCTCCAGCAATAGCTCTTGCGGTCAATAAGCGCAAACCACCCATCAGGCTGTCGCTGCCGCCTGGAGTCGCCGTGCACCAGCGGATTACGGGTGGAAATAAAAAGTGGGCTCGCGCCCACCGATGTGCTTCGCCGAATACGCACGGGCCTTCGGTCACCGCGGGAGGGGTGACTACGACCCACAAAACACAGCAGTACTTTTTTAACTATACGCCGGAAGCAGACGAAATTCAACGAGTCGGCGCCTCCGATTTCGCCCCCCCGTCAGGGCGATTCATTGTGTCCAGTCGATGTTAATCAAAGCGCAATCTGACACCGCTAAGCTACATGGAAGTTGGGTTTGCCTAACCGCCATGGCAACTCTACAATGAGGTCTTATCCCTCCGCGGAACAAGTGCCATGATTCATTTTCCGGTGCCTGAAGCGCTCACCTTCGATGACGTGTTGCTGTTGCCTGCCAAATCTGATGTCGTTCCGGCCGGGGTCGACACCACAACACGCCTGACTCGCAATATCGAACTGCGTATCCCGCTCATCAGTGCTGCCATGGATACGGTGACAGAGTCACGCATGGCGATTGCTATGGCACAGCAAGGTGGGCTGGGCATCATCCATCGCAACCTCAGCATCGAGCAACAGGCCAGTGAAGTGGACAAGGTCAAGCGCTCGGAGAGCGGCATGATTGTGGATCCCATCACCATGTCTCCGGAGGACAGGATCGCCGACGCGTTGGAAGTGATGCGCCGCTATCGCATTTCCGGCGTACCGATTACCAAGAACAAGAAGTTGGTCGGCATCCTTACCAATCGTGATCTCCGCTTCGAAACTCGCACTGACATTCCGATCAGCGAAGTGATGACAAAAGAGAACCTCATCACGGTTCCCGTGGGCACAACCCTGAGCGATGCGGAGGCGATCCTGCATCAACACCGGATCGAGAAGCTGCTGGTGGTGGACGACCGCTACAATCTCAAAGGATTGATTACAGTAAAAGACATTCAGAAGCGCCTGAAGTATCCGACCGCTGCTAAAGACGCGCAGGGACGCTTGCGAGTCGGCGCAGCCATCGGGGCAACTGGCGATTTCCTGGAACGAGCGCAGGAGATGGTCAAAGCCAAGGTTGATCTGCTCGCCGTTGACAGCGCACACGGGCATTCGACCCGGGTGATCGCGGCCATCCGCGAAATTAAGTCCAAACTGCCGGACATCGACCTCATCGCCGGCAACGTCGGCACCTTCGACGGGGCATGTGAACTGGCCAGCGCCGGTGCCGATGGCATCAAGGTCGGTATTGGTCCGGGTTCGATCTGTACTACTCGCGTCGTTACCGGAGCTGGAGTTCCGCAGATAACGGCGATTGCCGAATCCGCTCGTGCCACCCGCGATGGTAACGTCCCTGTGATCGCCGATGGTGGCATCAAGTATTCAGGAGACATCACCAAGGCGATCGCTGCCGGCGCAAACTGCGTGATGATTGGCTCGCTGCTCGCCGGCACCGAGGAAAGTCCAGGCGAGACGATTCTGTATCAGGGCCGATCGTTCAAGGCATATCGCGGGATGGGATCCCTTGCCGCCATGGCACAAGGTTCCAGCGAACGTTACTTCCAAAACAACGAGTCTGATTCCTCGGTTCCGGTTCTTTCGGAGGACGGCAGTGAAAGCAACCGGCTGGGAAAGCTGGTTCCCGAAGGTATCGAAGGCCGCGTTCCCTATCGCGGAACGGTTGCCATGGTCGTTTACCAGTTGGTGGGTGGCATAAAGAGTGGAATGGGATACCTGGGCTGCTCCACGATCTCCGAACTTCAGAAGAAGGCGCGGTTCGTACGCATCAGCGGTGCCGGCTTGCGCGAGAGCCACGTGCATGACGTGATGATCACTCGCGAAGCGCCGAACTACCGTGTCGAATGATATTCCGCCCGACCAGCAGCATCTCTCAAAATCCCGGACCGGCCGGCCGATGGAGCACGTCCGGTTGCTGAAGCCCTCTTGGCAAATCCTCAGCAAGAACTGGTGGCCAGCTCTCGTCTGGCTGGGAATTATCCGGCTGGAATCTACTGAGATGGCTTCGTCGGCCAACACATCCGGGCTGCTCTACGCGGTATTGTCATTTCTGGCGCCGCATATTAGTGAACCATCCGTGCAGGAGATTAATGAGGTACTACGCAAAACCGGGCACTTCATCGGCTACGGAATATTAAGCGTTTTGGTGCTGTTCGCGCTCAGAGGTACCAACCGCGACCGGCTTGCTTCCCTGCTGTTGCGACGGTGGGGAACGTATCTGCATGACTTCTGGCGAATGGAGTGGGTTGTGGTTGGCATGAGTGTCACGGTAATCACGGCGTCTTTTGACGAGATTCACCAGTCATTCATGGCGTCGCGAACCGGCCGATGGCAGGACGTCGTGCTCGACACCTGTGGAGCGGCTGTGCTCCAGATCGTGATTTATTTCATGTCGCTGCGAGCTCTGACTCGACAGCGCGCACGCACAGATCAGCCCGAGTTTTCCGATGCTATGGAGCATAGGTAGGTGCCTTTTCAAGGGGCGCTGAGGGATGAACCAGAGAGCGCCGCTAGCAACATCCAGGTTAGCTAATTTAAACCCGCGAAGGTTCTGCAGGCGAGCCAATGGGTACTTCGTTGTAAGAGCAGGAAAGACAGGCTGCTGACGAAATGCCACACGTGGTCATAAAAATACCCCACCCAAGCTCGCGCTTCGGTGGGGCATCCGGTTCCACTTTTCTTCGCCAATAAACCAAAAGACGATAGCGAAAGAACGGATTCTTAGTACATCCCGCCCATGCCGCCGCCGCCATGGGGCATCGCCGGTTCTTTCTTTTCCTCTGGAATCTCGGCCACCAGGGCTTCGGTGGTGAGCATCAGAGAGGAGATCGAGCCTGCGTTCTGCAGTGCAGTGCGCGTAACCTTGGTCGGATCGATGA
>CAZDYZ010000570.1:0-3291 GCA_964509525.1 uncultured Acidobacteriaceae bacterium | reverse complement strand
CGAACTGCTGGGCAGCGAGCAGGTAATCGACGAAAAGCGGCAGAAGCGCGCAGAAATCCGCGCCAAACGTGCCGAAGAGAACCGCAAGGCCATGGAAGAAGCCGACGCCCAAGCGCAAGCGGCGAAGGACAGCGCCGCGGTTGAGGCCGAGGGTAAGACTGAGGGCGGCGACAAGAAAGAGTAATCGCGGTAGTAGCACAGGCGCAAAGGCGTCCATAACGGACGCCTTTTTTGCTCAGCAGAAAGATATGTCCATCTATCATCGCCAGTAGCGAAATCAATTTGCACAGAGTTGCAATCTCTTGCATCTTGCCCGCAACATTCCATTTTGCCACTTGACACTCCCCTTGGAGCACAAGATACTTGCCAGCCACGGTGCTGTGAGGGAAGGTTCCTTTCTCTGTCGTACGGGGTTACTCTTTCCCACGGGCGTTCTCACGGCTGTCTTGTAATTTCGCCAGTACAGTCACGACCAACGCCAGCCGGCAAAGATGAGGCTCACGTATTTTGCCGATGCGGATCCCGAGGCGAGGGCAGTCAGTGCGCTCGTGTCCTGCCATGAAGATCGGGTTCCGATAGATTTCGAACTGCAAACACGCTGTTTCAGAGGAGGTTTTATGAAGTTTCTCAGGAAGTTGCGGTGGATCAGTATCAAGCCGGTTCTGAGTTTTGCCCTGCTCGCTGTGTTGGCGGGTTCAATGTTTTCTCAATCATCCAGCACCGTCAACCGAATCGTAAGTACGGTGAATGAATCGGATTTGGTTCAGCTCAAAGGCAACACCTACCCGCTTGCCATTTCAGAATTTGATCGTGGACCGGTAGCGGCTAGCCTGCTGATGGAGCATATGTTTGTAGTACTACGGCGCAGTCCCGAGCAGGAGAAGTCGCTGGAAAAACTGATGGCCGAACTCCAGAACCCACATTCGGCGAACTATCATAAATGGCTCACTGCGGATGAGTTGGGCCGGAAGTTCGGGCCAGCGCAGGAGGACATCGACACAGTTGTTCGCTGGCTGAGTTCGCATGGTTTGCAGGTCAACCTCGTTCACAAGAGTGGATTGACGATAGATGTATCAGGAACGGCTGCGCAAGTTGGTGAAGCTTTCCATACTGAAATCCACCGCTACAACATGAACGGGGTGCAGCATATCGCAAATGACAGCGTCCCAAAAATTCCCGCCGCACTCGCGCCCTTGGTCGTCGGTGTCGTCTCACTGAATGACTTCATGCCGAAACCGCTGATGAAGAAACCGGGTTTCTCATTTAAGTGCACGGGATGCCCCGACGGGTTTGACAATACCGAGCAGTATGTCGAAGCCCCGCCAGATTTCGCCACAATCTACAACGTTGCGCCACTGTATACAGCGAAAACGCCAATCACCGGAAAGGGGCAAACCATAGCCGTGCTGGAAGTCACGGATATACAGGCAGCGGATGTGGCCACGTTCCGCTCGACTTTTGGTCTCTCCTCGTATACAGGCACGTTCAGGCAGATTCACCCTGGCCCCGGTTGCAAGAACCCGGGAAAGAATGGCGCGGAAGGCGAGGCTGCTCTTGACGCCGAATGGTCGGGCGCAGTCGCTCCCGATGCCGACGTCGAATTAGCCTCATGCGCCAACACGGCCACAGCCTTCGGTGCGTTTATCGCCGCCCAGAATTTGCTGGACACCAGCACTCCGCCGCCCATTATGAGTCTCAGCTACCTAGAATGCGAAGCTCAGTACGGGCCTGGGGGCAATGCTTTTGTCAACGCCCTCTGGCAACAAGCAGCAGGCGAGGGAGTTTCGGTCTTCGTTGCTGCCGGCGACAACGCCGCGGACGGCTGCGACGACTTCGATCTCTTTCCAAATTATGCGACGAGTGGTATCGCGGTAAATGCTCTTGCTTCGACGCCGTACGATTTTGCCACCGGCGGCACCGATTTTGCCGATACCGCCAATGGCACGAATAGCACTTACTGGAGCAAGACCAACAGTACAACCGGAGAATCTGCCAAGTCGTACATCCCGGAGATACCCTGGGACGACTCCTGCGCCAGCGATGTGCTGTTCAATTTCTACGGATACACCGATGGGGTTTCCTTTTGTAACAGCTCCATCGGATTGAATTTCATCGATATTATTGGGGGCAGCGGAGGCCCGAGCTTCGTCTACGACAAGCCTTACTGGCAAGGCTCGGTCTATGGTAATCCAGCTGATGGCAAGCGTGACTTACCCGATGCTTCTTTGTTCGCGTCCAACGGCTTCTGGAATCAATCGATCGTGCTCTGCATGTCAGATCCGAAACAGGGAGGAGTTCCCTGCGACTATTCAAACCCCGTGGACGTGTTCTTCAACAGCGCTGGCGGAACCTCGTTCACCGCACCTCAGTTCGCAGGCATCCAGGCGCTCATTAACCAAAAGGCAGGTGTTCCTCAGGGCAATCCGGCCCCGATCTATTATGACCTAGGGGCGGTTGAATACGGTAGTCCCACCAGTCCGAACACCGCCAACTTGTCGGCGTGCAATTCCAATCTCGGCAAGAAAGTGGGAAAGTCTTGTATTTTCCACGATGTGACCTCAGGGAACAACGACGTTCCGTGCTACGGTACGAACAATTGTTACCTCCCTGCAGCAGAACAGTACGGCGTGCTCTCTACGTCTGACAGTTCCTTACAGGTAGCGTACCCAACCACGCCAGGATGGGATTACGTGACTGGATTAGGCAGCCCGAACGTCACTAATCTTGTGAACAATTGGCCATAAGGGGCGTCAAATCGACCTCACGCGGACGTGAAAATCCGCTCGTCATGACGCGTTCCGCGTGAGGCTCGATCTTCGAGACCGATTCGTCAGTTGTCACGGCTCCCAGTGTGGGACAACATTACCGGTCTGGGCGCACCCAATGCCTGAACTTTGTTCAGGCAGTGGTAGCTGCCGCGCCCTAACTAAGACTTTCAAGCATTCGGGTGGTTGGAACATAGCGGGCTGGCTCGCCGAACACTCGAAAACTGGCTGGTCGATACGATTAGTGTCGAGAAGTCCCGATTCCACTCATTGATCCCCGACCCGGAGTTTTGAGTGAGCGCCCGCCGGCTATTGCCGCTGAGGATAGAAGTGGACAGTCTCGCGCTTCGTCTTCGGGTCGTAGTGGGTGTAAGTGACGGAGTGGTCGCCGACGGTGATCGGTTCAACATCGGCGGGGATGATCCAGATTTTGTCGGGGTCGACGACGATGCGGTTGTCGTAGAGGATCGTCTGGCGATCAAACTTGGCTTTGCACTCGTCGCGCTCTTGGGTTGCAGTCTGCAAT
>CAZDYZ010000569.1:0-2229 GCA_964509525.1 uncultured Acidobacteriaceae bacterium | reverse complement strand
CCTGTGCCCGATGTTGCCACCTGCTATTTTTCTTCCAGCAACATGCGCTTGGCAGCGGCAAGATCCTTCAGCCTGTCCTTGCTGACCTTCGGGTAATGCAGATCGAGCGCATCCAGTGCCTCGATTACCGCGGCAGCGACTACGATGCGAGTGAACCATTTGTTGTCCGCGGGGACAACGTACCAGAGAGCGTGTTTCGTGGCGGTCTCCTGAATCATTTCTTCGTACGCTTTCATGTAGTCGTCCCAGAACGCGCGTTCCTTGATGTCGTTGGGCGAGAACTTCCAGTTTTTCTCCGGGTTCTCAAGTCGCTCGAGGAAACGCTTCTTTTGTTCCTTGTTCGACACGTGCAGGAAGAACTTGCGAATGACGATGCCGTTGCGGGTCAGGTAGCGCTCGAAACTATGGATGTCCTGGAAGCGCTCTTTCCAGATGTCTTTAGTGATGAGTTTAGGGGGAATCGTTTCCTTCTCGAGAAATTCTCTGTGCACGCGCACCACGAGCGTTTCCTCGTAGTAACTGCGATTGAAGATCCCGATGCGCCCACGCTCCGGGACATACTTCATGCAGCGCCACAGAAAGTCGTGATCTAAATCCTCGGCGGAGGGAGCCTTGAACGAGTATACCTGGCAGCCCTGGGGGTTAACTCCGGACATGACGTGCTTGATGGTGCCGTCCTTGCCGGCTGCATCCATGGCCTGAAAGACGAGCAGCAGCGCCCAGCGGTCTTGTGCGTAGAGCATGTCCTGCAGCTCGGCCAGCGCCTCGACCCCCGTCGCGAGCGCTTCCTTGGCCCTCGGTTTATCCTCGTCTCCGAAGTCAAGGGTGTCACCCGGATCTACATGTTTCAGACGAAAGCTCGAACCGTCGGCCACCTTGAAGGGCTTCGCAAAGTTGCGAGCCCGCTCGATCGCTTCCTTCGTTGTCACGGTTTTACCTCCGTCAAAGTAACAGGATGTTGAGAGCAAACAGCCTTCTTAATGGCCTACAATGGCTTTCACGCCAGATTCGTCCGATCCCCTCCGGAATCTGGGCCGGTCGGCGTCGGCAGTTTCACCGCTATTCCCGTTTGTCGCTCATAGTCCTTCACAACGTCGCCCAGTGTGACGTAGAAGCCATCCTTACCGAGCAGCTCCTTTATACGGTATGAGCTCTGTGCCTCCACATCTTCCAATACGTGCGCGACGACCAGACGTATTCTCTTGTCTTTCAATATCCCGTAAAGCGAACGGATCGTCTCTGCCCCTGTATAGTCAATGTCGTCCACTGCCGAGGCGTCCATGCAAAACCAGCGTAACGGAGGGTTAGCGGTGTTAATCAGATCTGTGACCTCCTCCGCAAGCCGTGAGGCATTCGCGTAGTACACACTGTGGGTGAAATGATAGATAATCAGCCCGGGCGCGGCCTGCAATTTGGAAACCCACGGCTGTGGACGCCAGACGCCTGTCTCGCTCGGCACGAGTACAACGTTCTTGGGTGAGTAGCCTCGCCGCGTGTGGTCAATCAGCGACAAGCCGATGGCGAGCAAGATGCCCTGTTCCACGCCAACGAACACCACGGTCAGTACTGTGATCAGGGCAACCCAGAACTCCGATCGCCGCTGGGCCAGGATACGGCGCATTCCTTCGAGGTCAATCAAGTCGATTCCAATCACGAACACTACCGCTGATAGAGCCGCCTCCGGCATGTAGGCCAAGGGCTCCGTGAGAAACAGAAGCACCATCAGTACTACTGCCGTCGTCACGAGAAGCGCGAGTTGGGTGCGTCCGCCGGCGCTGTCGACCATCTGGGTTTTCGTGGGACTGCCATTGACCACGAAGGTGCCCGACAAGCCGGCGCCTATATTGGCCAGCGCGAGCCCTAGCAGGTCGGTATTCTCACTGAGGCGCTCATTGTAACGCGCGGCATAAGCTCGCGAGGTCGCGGCGCTTTGCGCCAATATCACCACGAACATGGAGAATGCCGTCGGGACCAGTTTCTCGATGAGAACCTTGCTCCACGCAAATTGCGGCAACCCGATGTGCGGCAGACCGCGTGGCACGATACCGAGGGTATGAATCTGTTTTCCGAGATCGAGCGTCCAGGCCAGGACAATGGCGCCAACTACAGCGATTAAGGCCCCTGGTATTTTCTTCGAAACCCTCTTCGTCCCGACGATAACCACGAGCGCAGACAGCGCTATGGTAAGCGCATAAACGTTGATCTTATCGAGCTGCCGCAGGTCGTTCC
>CAZDYZ010000568.1:0-2064 GCA_964509525.1 uncultured Acidobacteriaceae bacterium | reverse complement strand
CTCGCATCCGCCGTGCGCAACTGCTCTGTACCGAATGCCACCGACGCCCTGACGACGGCGATCCTCCAACCCGAGGCTTCTGTTCACCAGCATCGTCGTCGGACGAGCAATCGTCATTCCGGCACCGAGTGCTAAGCGGCCTGGCCCGGGTTGCCTACGCTAACCACAGTCGAGGCTGGTTAAGGACGATTGCCTCTTTTGGGTGCTGAAAGGACTGTACCTTTTTATTGTAAAGCCAGGGTCGGGATGAACGACTCCCCGTTGGCAATTTGATGACCGTTCCGCATCGTCGCCCCACCCGCTCGTGCCCATGGTGGTGCAACCGGTCACAAGGCTGTCGCGTCGTATAAAAAGCTTGACGTCGCCCCGGGGACGTTCGGTTATAATGCCGAGTAAAGCCGTCTCCCCTGATGCCAAGCATCCTCGATCGCCGGCGTAGCGTTAGCCTAGTAGTGAGCATCTCTTCTATTCAGAATGTCGGGTCCGGCAGCGTACGAACTGGTACCATTCCGATTTCGAAGGAGCGCCAGAATGGCCATCAAAGCAAGTGACTATGTTTGGCACAATGGGAGATTGATCCCCTGGGATGACGCGAAGATCCACGTCATGTCCCACGTGGTTAACTACGGCTCTTCGGTGTTTGAAGGAGTTCGCTGCTATCACGGGGCGAAGGGACCTGCCATCTTCCGCCTGAACGACCACATGTTGCGACTGGTCCAGTCCTGCAAGGTCTACCGCATTGAGCTGGACTATTCCCTCGAGGAGCTTTGCCAGGGAGCAGTGGACCTGGTCGCGGCTAATAAGGTTTTTCCATGCTACATCCGTCCGATCGTGCTGCGGGGTTACGGCCAGGTGGGTGTGAACCCGTTCAACTCTCCAACCGAGGTTTACATTGCCAACTACGAGTGGGGTAAGTACCTCGGGGCTGCCGATTCCGATGATGGCGTGGAGGTCTGCGTTTCGTCCTGGACGCGCTTGGCTCCCAACACCATGCCGACCATGGCCAAAGCGGGTGCCAACTATATGAACTCGCAGCTCATCAAAATGGAAGCCATCGTGAACGGCTACGCGGAGGGTATCGCGCTCGACGTCAACGGCTACGTAAGCGAGGGGTCCGGCGAAAACATTTTTGTTGTGCACAAGGAGCGCCTCTATACCCCGCCTCTGGGTACCAGTGTTCTGCCTGGTATCACCCGCAACTCGGTGCTGCATATCGCGCATGATCTTGGCATTCCGGTGATTGAGCAGATCATCCCGCGCGAGATGTTGTACATCAGCGACGAGCTGTTCTTCAGCGGAACGGCAGCCGAGATTACGCCTATTCGCTCGGTGGACAAGATCCGGGTCGGTCATGGCGTTGCTGGCCCGATCACGAAGGCCATCCGCAAGGAGTTTTATGCGATCGTGAACGGTACTGCCGAAGACCGTTTCAATTGGTTGACGCCGGTGCCGGTCAAGCAGCCTTCACCGGTAAGCGTGTAGGCAAGAACCTCATCGTGGGAAAGCCGCCGGCGGTATCCGGCGGTTTTTGCTTGCTGAGCGGTACTATTTGTTCTTCCCTGCGACGGTGTAGGAGTCGGTCATCTCGGCCAGGGGCAGTACCTGGTAAGTCGCGAAGTTATACACCGGCGACATGGCCAGCAGGCGATCCAGTTCCTCGTTGGAAGTAACTTTATAGATCCATGCACCACCGTGGCTGCCAACCACATGGTAACGGCACTCAAGCTTGCCGTCAGCTTCGAGCTTCGCTGCGTACTTGGGCTGGTCCGCAGTGGCGCGGACAACGTCGGGAGTCAACCGGGTCACATCGAAATGCCACAGGACGAGAAATTTCATAACGCCTCTCTTTGCCGCCCTAGCCAATTTGAACGACGTGTTCAGGATTGTACTCTGCTGGGTGCCCAAGACGACGTGGCTTCTCCTGGCGGCGGTAACCCGAAAGTGTGTGACCTACGCACGTGGCCTTGGTGACCGCTCCTATCGTTGGATTGGAAGTTGCACTCTACAATCATGAAGTCATTGTGAGTAACGGACTCGGTTCTCACACGGGCAGGGACCGAAAGC
>CAZDYZ010000567.1:0-2298 GCA_964509525.1 uncultured Acidobacteriaceae bacterium | reverse complement strand
GCGTGATCATCATGACCTCGAATCTGGGCGCCAAGCGAGGTGAATGAGCTCATCAACGGTTCGATGGGTTTTGCCCAGAGGCCGGTGTACATGGATTGGAGGCTTGACGAAAAGATCAACCGCACCGCAGTTGAGGCCGCGCGCCGCAAGTTCTCACCTGAGTTCATGAACCGCGTCGATAAGATCGTGGTCTTCCACATGCTGCGCTTCGAGCACCTCGAGCAGATCCTGGAGATCGAACTCGGGATAGTGCAGCAGCGCGTTCTTCAGGCCACGGCGGACTATCAGTTTGTGTTCAGATGCACGCCAGCGGTAAAGCAGTTCCTGTTGCATGAAGGCACCGACCTGAAATATGGCGCACGGCATCTTAAGCGCGCCATCGAACGGCACGTTGTGTTCCCGCTGGCAAACCTGGTGGCAACTGGCCAGGTAACGCTGGGCGATTTCATTCGCATTGACCTCGACGGCCACGGCAAAATGACCTTCGTGAAGGAAATCGAAGGTGCACTGGTTCCAGTTCTGATGGAGCGTTACGGCCCCCTGCCTAATGCCCGAGCCGCGGCTGCCAGCAGGGGTGGTCAGACCTGGACCGAATAGCATCGCGACAACAGTACGGCCCGTTGACAAGATGGGCAAGACGAGGGTGCCTCCCGGCGCTGGCCCTACTCTTCCATGATCTGCGCTAACTTATGATAGCTTATTCACCTCAACGCTCATGATCAGCAAACAAGCCCTTGTCGGCCGACTAACTTAGCGTCCCGGCGTTATTCGAAGAAACGCGGCACGCCTAGGGATGCTCATGAAAGGTCTACACAAGAAGCAGCTAAATGGCCCGTCACGGGGTAGCTTGTGCCTCGATATTCAGGGTCCCTACGTAGGTGTCGGCAGGCAGTTGGGGAACCTTTGTAGTATCAATGTTGTATCCGAGCGTATTGCTCACACTTCCGGTTCTGTTGGCGGCCGTTATGGCAATGTTGGCGAGCTGCAAGCCGGAGGCTGCCGCAACAAACGGACTGGTACTGGTCAATGCCAAGAACGATCCCGCACCGTTGATTTTTATCTCTACAGCCGCCGAGGGAATATCCATTGTATTCGCCGGGTTTTGATGTACCAAAGCTGAGGTCGCGCTGCTGAAATAAGCCCAAACCGCTACCGCCGTGCGAGTTTTTTTCAGCGTGCTCCAGGCAGTGGTCACCGCGGTGGTTCCGCTTCCTGGGTTGTTGCCGGTGTTTGCTGTAAGCGTGAAGTTGATCGCAGCACCGCTGCTGATAGTGACAGTCAGACTCTCGGCCGCGGGCTGGGGAAGGACACTCGGCTTGATACTCTTCGAACCGATCCTGATTTGACCGTTGACGATAGCCGGCGAAATAAGCAGAACGACCACCACAGTCGCCAAAATGCTTAGAGGGAGCCTGATCACAATCGCCCGCCTGGCGGCTCGGCAGGAGGCGACGCCGTGCTCTTCAGCTTCAGTACGACGGAAACGATGTTCCCGTTCTCCTCGCGAGTAGAATGCACCTCAGCTGGGGCGGAGACAAGCTCGAACGGCGCCGCGTTAAGGAACTCTGCGAAGACAACTTGCAGCCGATAAGAACCGGCCCGCTTTGTCCTGAGAAAGAACTCGCCGGAGGAGTTCGTGAGCAGGAGCTTGTTGTTAAGGCTGATTGCCGCACCCTCTATTGGTCTCCCCTCGGCGTCCACGACCTGTCCTCGGACGATGTAGGTACCCAGTTGGGGGCTGCCCCGGTCAGGTCTGTTAAGGAGAGGCAATCCGCGGTAAACGTAAGTGCTGCCAGACATGCTGTATTTCGTCTGACCGTCAGAAGTCAGGTAACTTTGGGCGTTCAGCGTCACATTACTGAAGGGGTGAAAGCGTACCGTAAATCCTAGAGCCTGCTTGAACTGTGCATTTCCAAAGGGCAGATAGACCGTGGAATAGTCAACATCAATCGCCAGCAGGTTGGATTGGAAACTGCCACCAAATCCGGCAGTAGTCTGCCGGGAATGGTTGACTAACTCAAGGATGCTCAGCCTTGGCGAGATGATTTCACGAAAGGTCCCGGTGACCGTGCTGATGGTGTTGTTATTACTTGAGTCGTTATGAGTGTACTGGCCTCCGGTCTCCAGCCAGGAAGAGATTTTGCGAGAGGCCCATAAGGCCCGCCCGAAATTTGATTCGTGGTTCTGTTGTGATTGGAATAGCCCGGTTCCAAGCTGGAATCCAGCCACATCTCCGGAGAGCTGAAGTTGATTCACGGTTGCGTGAAGAAAGGGCAGGTTAGGATTCTGCTGGGGCTG
>CAZDYZ010000566.1:0-1811 GCA_964509525.1 uncultured Acidobacteriaceae bacterium | reverse complement strand
CGCCAATCTCCACTCATTTCGTTGGCAACCTCATTGCCGATCCTTATATCAGACACCAATGGCTGCCTGACCTTTCAAAGACTCAAAGACTCGGGCTCGCCGGGGTATCTGGTCAACCTGTGCAAACCCTGGAATGAAATCATTCGATGTTCGCGTTCTTGGTTGCAGAGCGTTTCGCGGGTTCCGATTGCTTCACTGCCACCGTATCAATTCGCCAGAGTCAGGTTTGGCTCTCCCGCATCTGGGCGGATTGGAAATCCACACTACTAATGAGCATCGTGAAACCTGCTCGGGTGGCTGGCTACCGGTTGTGCCGTTTCTGAATACGCTCAGTATCGGCACCTGTCCCTACCGAAAAATTTTTTGCGGCGTATGGCAGAGGGTTCTCCCTATCAAGAAATCCATCTGGCTTGCAACGTATCACACTTGGTCTACCACGTTGGTCCACCAAACCATACTGCTGAGCAATTGATATCGGATCTGCACCATGAGACGAAGTCGACGTCGATTTCCCAAGTGAACAGACATAGCAGTTACGCTTGGGTCTGGTGTTTATTCAACTTCACCGGCAGCATGCCGCTGCGATGAGCCGAGACGCTGTAAGCTGGGTACCTGATATCATCTACCAACAGCGATGTCGGCGCTCGTACTCTTTGTCTCCGCATACCCGTGATTGAACTAAAGGTCCACCACAACCGGTTGCAGACCTGAAAGGAAAAAGTCATGACCCGTGAAGCTCAGGAACATTCCCCTTTATCGTATGTCGAAGTCACCGAACAAAAGCGGCTGAACGAAGCGCGAGAGAAGGGGATCCCGTGGAAGAAATGGGGGCCCTATCTGAGTGAGCGCCAATGGGGCACAGTGCGCGAGGACTATAGCCACGATGGCAATGCCTGGGATTACTTCTCCCATGATCAGTCGCGTTCGCGCGCCTACCGCTGGGGTGAAGATGGTCTGGCCGGGATCTCCGACGACAAGCAACGACTTTGCTTTGCATTGGCCCTGTGGAACGGTCGCGACCCGATCCTGAAAGAACGCTTGTTCGGCCTTACCAACAGCGAGGGCAACCACGGCGAAGACGTCAAGGAATATTACTTCTACCTGGACAGCACTCCGACGCACTCGTACATGAAGTACCTGTACAAATATCCTCAGGCGAAATATCCCTATCGCGATTTGCTGGACACCAACCGGCGGCGATCGCGGGAAGAGTTTGAGTACGAGCTTCTGGACACTGGAGTCTTCAACGACGACCGGTATTTCGACGTCTTTGTCGAGTATGCCAAGGCCGATCCGGAGGATGTACTGGTGCGCATCTCCGTCCACAACCGCGGCCCAGAAGCAGCCGAACTTCACCTGCTCCCTACCCTATGGTTTAGGAACACGTGGTCCTGGGGCGAGGGCGAAACCAAGCCGATGTTGGGTCAGGTGGATGAAGACAAGATATATGTCTCTCATCCGCAGCTTGGCAACTACACGTTGCAGTGTGAGGGTGGGGCGGAGCTGCTGTTCACGGAAAACGAATCGAATGCCGGTCGCCTGTGGGGACAGCCCACTCCTTCGCCGTACGTCAAGGATGCGTTTCATGAATACGTGATCTCTGGCAAGCGGGAAGCGGTCAATCCATCCCGCACGGGAACTAAGGCCGCGGCGCATTACGTGCTCGATGTGCCAGCCAGTGGGTCCAAGGTTGTGCGTTTGCGGCTGAGCGCAATGCCAGCTCCCGACGCATTCGGTAAGTTTGATCAGACCTTCGCCAGCCGTGTCGCAGAGGCGGACGAGTTCTATGAGCGCATAACCCCGAAGTCACT
>CAZDYZ010000565.1:0-5890 GCA_964509525.1 uncultured Acidobacteriaceae bacterium | reverse complement strand
AACTTCAGAGCGCAATGAAGAACCTGAAGCCGATTGGCATCCCGCACTCGATCTTCCTGGAGAACCTCTTTCCTCGCACCTACGATTCGACCAAGCTTAATGAAGACGCCGAGCGGGTCCGTTATTTTTACCAAACCAAGGGGTACTTCAAGGCCCTGGTCTCCGATCCGCAGACACAGATCCATGACACCAGTGGGGTCCGCTGGTATTGGCCCTTCAAGTCGACACCTGGCAAGGCAGTTGATATCAAGCTGCCGGTTGAGGAAGGTTCGCGCTATCGTTTGAAGGAGATCGTGTTCAGCGGCAATAAGGCGGTGACTGACTCCAGTCGACTGCGAGCTCTGTTCAAAATCAAGGATGGCGACGTCTTCGATGCCGAGGCCATCCGCAAAGGTCTGGATAACCTGCGTAAGGCATACGCTGCGTTGGGCTACATAAACTTCACTCCGGTGCCAAACACCGAGCCCGACGACGAGAAAAAGCTCATCACACTTCGAATTGACCTGGATGAGGGCAAGCAGTTTTTCGTCCGTCGTATCGAGTTCCAGGGCAACACAACCACCAGGGACAAGGTCATTCGCCGCCAGTTGGCGATCGAGGAAGGCCAGGTTTACAACGGCAACCTATGGGAGCTGAGTTTGCTGCGCTTGAACCAGTTGCAGTACTTCGAGGCTCTCAAGCCTGAGCAGGACTCCGAAATCAAGCAGAACGCCCAGGATGCCACCGTTGACATCACCTTAAAGGTCAGGGAAAAGGGAAAGAACAGTATCGGACTTACGGGCGGGGTCAGTGGGTTGGCTGGCGCCTTTATCGGCCTCAATTACACCACGAACAACCTGTTTGGTAAGGGAGAAAGCCTGACGTTGCAGTTCCAGATCGGCCAGTACCAACGCAACGAGACTCTCTCGTTTACCCAACCTTATTTGTTTGACCGGCCACTGCAGTTCAGTTGGTCCGTCTATCACAGCAGCTACAATTACAATCAGGCTGCGCTCACCCAGATCCAGCTGAACCAGACCATCACCTTACCGCAGAGTTACCAGGCTTTGTTGCAGAACTTCACCCAGACGAGCACTGGATTCTCCACCTCGCTTGCCTACCCGATCAAACGCTCTTTCAAACGTGTTGGCATCACCTACAATTTCGACAATTCCTCCGTCACCACTTACAGTACGGCGTCAGCGAATTACTTTGAGACCCTCGACTACCGTGGCATCTCCGGCCCTAATGCCCTCAACGGAATCGTCACCAGCAAAATCATTCCCAACTTTTCCTACAACAAAATTGACAACCCGGCCCGCCCTCATTCCGGGCAGAGCTTTTATATATCGACCGAGGTGGCAGGTCTGGGCGGGAATGTGAAGTATTACAAACCGGTGGCCGAATATAAGAGATTCATCCCCGTAAACAAGGGTCGCAACACGTTCGGATTCCGAGTGCTGGGATCGTTTATTTCAGGGTATGGCGGCCTGGTGGCTCCCCCGTTTGATCGTTTTTACATGGGTGGGGACAATGACATCCGAGGATTCGACATCCGCGCGATTTCTCCAGCCTCCTTCTTTCCCACGGCTGTCACCATTCCGCTGCAGAACCCTGATGGCACATCGGTTCCCTTGAATCCCGCCAATCCACGACAGGGAACTTGGAACATCACTATTCCGGTGTCCCAGATCATCTTTCCGGGCGGAGATACCAACCTTGTCAACAATCTTGAGTACCGCGTACCCATCATGGGACCAGTGACGGTTGCTGCCTTCGTGGATACGGGGTTGGATTTCATCTCCCAGGAGTCGCAACTAAAGGTCGCGGGACCACAGATCTCGTCTCTGCAAACGACAGTATTTGGTTGTCCGAGCCTAACCACCACCTATACCTGCGCCGGTGGAACCCTGATTCCGTTCTCTCCGGAACTCAAGCCAATTGGAGGTACAAACTACCAGCCTCGGATGTCAACCGGATTGGAGCTGCAAGTCATCATGCCGGTGGTGAATGCACCCTTCCGGGTTTACTACGCGTACAATCCACTGCGAATTGATGAAACGGTGTATTCGCCAAACCCCATTACCCGGTCAATGTTCCCACCAGGTTCGGCCGGCAATTACACCTTTGAGCAGGCGATTTCGCTCTACCAGCCCAGTTACCTGCTGCGTGAGCCGCGAAAGACGTTTCGCTTTACCGTGGCAACGACATTCTGAGGCGTTGATTCTGCTCGGCGCGGTACGACGCAACTCATGCACGGTCAGATTGGTTTGACGCTGAGAAGCGTGCTTCCCTATAATGGGATGATCCGCACCGCCGAATTTTCCGGCCGGGGGAGTGTGGTTGGTCTGCACTCTGAGCAGTCCGCTGTTCTCCCGCAGTCCGGGCAGGACGCAGCGAGATCGCGTTCGCCGCTGGAACACCTGAAGAATTCCCGGAGCAGCTCAAGGAGCTACACCAACTCAATGAATCGTATTCCGATCGCCACTGCAATGCTCGCTGTGGGGCTAGCGATCTCCGCACCGGCCCAATCCGGTTCGCCTGTCCCCGGCGGCGCCGCCACACCCACCGCCTCGCCTACGGCCGCAGCCACTTCTTCTGCACCTTCCGGCGGCCCCAAAGTCGGCACCATCGACATGCAAGGGGCTGTGGCTGGCAGTAATGAGGGTGCGCGTGATTTTGAAGCGCTCAACAAGAAATTCGAACCGCGTCGCACGGAATTGCAGAACCTCAATAACGAGATCGAAAGCTTAAAGAAGCAACTCAATACTCAGGGCGACAAGATGAACGATGAAGCCCGCGGCAACCTGGTGAAGTCTATCGAGACCAAGCAAAAGAGCCTGCAGCGCTCGGCTGAGGATGCCCAGAATGAGTATCAGCAGCAGCTGAATGAGATTGCCCAGCGGATCCTGCAAAAGATGGCGCCTGTGATCGACAAATATGTTAAGGCCAATGGCTACGGCCTGCTGCTTGACTCCTCCAATCAATGGCCGCAGGGTCCAGTGATCATGACTACGCCCGCTTTGGATATCACCAAAGCAATTGTCGATGCCTATAACGCTCAATCCGGTGTTGCGCCTCCGGCCAAGTCCAGTGGAGCGGCAACCAGCAAGCCGGCGGGCACTGCTCCGGCTACGACCAAGCCAACCGCATCTACGACCAAGCCGCAGTAACATTGGTGGCCTCTATGGAGAGGCGGGCACGTGATGGCGGCTTCCTGCCGTCTGGGTGCGTGTCGTTCCGTGCCCGTGCAACCTGAACCTGTGACTCGCGCTTGAAGTAATCGCATAGTCGGTTACCAAATCGACACCTTCCGCAGCGAGGTCTATCCGCTGCGATTTTTGGGGAAATCCTCAGCCCTGTGGAAAACCCTGTGGAGAATGTGGTGAGGCGAATTTTTAGGCCGTGTCCTTTCAGGTGGTTACGACCACTGCCCAGATTGTGATGCAGATTTAACAGACAGTGAAATCAATAGGTTACCAAGAATGTGAATATTCAACGGGTCATTTCATGATGATGACGCCCGCGATTGGGCTCCCGGAGGTTTTGCACAATTTGCGGTTATTCGGAGGATGGTAACATAGGGTAACCATTGGAAGAAACTTTGGCTCGGAAAGCGGAAAAATGGTTTCCGTATCTCAATCCTCTCCAACCTTGAGAACGGCCAGGAAGGCCTCCTGAGGGATATCGACCCGGCCTATCCGTTTCATGCGTTTCTTGCCTTCTTTTTGCTTTTCCAGCAGCTTGCGTTTGCGGGTGATATCGCCACCGTAACACTTGGCAAGGACGTTTTTTCGCATCGGCGCTACAGTCTCGCGGGCAATAATCTTGCCGCCAATAGCTGCCTGGATGGCAACTTCGAACATCTGGCGCGGGATAAGCCGCCTCATCTTGGCGACCAGGGCTTTGCCCCGGTCGTAGGCAAATTCGCGGTGCACAATGATGGAAAGTGCGTCCACCGGATCTCCCGACACCAGAATGTCGAGCTTTACCATGGGTGACTCCCAGGAACCGGTAAGATGGTAGTCGAGCGAAGCGTAGCCGCGCGAAACCGTCTTGAGCCGGTCATAGAAGTCCAGCACGATTTCATTCAGCGGAAGTTCGTAGTTCAGCATGACACGCGTAGAGCTGACATATTCGAACCCCTTTTGTTTGCCGCGCTTTTCCTCGACCAGCTTCAGAATTCCACCAACGTACTCCTCATTGGTGAGGATGGTCGCGAGAATGACCGGTTCCTGGATCTGGGCAATTTCGCTCTGGTCGGGCCAGCGCGCCGGGTTGTCCACGTCGACGACACTTCCATCGGTCAGCGTGACCGCGTAGCGAACACTAGGAGCTGTAGTAATCAGCTCCAGGCTAAACTCGCGCTCCAGACGTTCCTGGATGACCTCCATGTGCAGCAGACCGAGGAAGCCGCAGCGAAAGCCAAATCCCAGAGCAACCGAGCTCTCCGGTTCGAAGAAGAATGACGAATCGTTGAGGCGCAGTTTCTCCAGCGCCTCACGCAAGGCCACATGTTCGTGCGAGTCCACGGTGTAGAGCCCGGCAAAAACCATGGGCTTGAGTTCCTCGAAGCCCGGTAGCGGCTCGATCGCGGGATGAGTATCGTCGGTGATCGTGTCACCTATCTTGGAATCGGCGACGTTCTTGATCGTAGCGCTGAGAAAACCCACCTCACCGGCGGTCAACTCGTTTACCTCCACTGGCTTGGGAGTCAAGACACCGAGCGTTTCCACATCGAAAGCGCGCCCGTTCGACATCAAACGAATGTGTTGGCCCTTGTTGAGTGTGCCCTGGATCACACGCGCCAGCACGATGACACCACGATAGGAATCAAACCAAGAGTCGAAGATGAGCGCCTGAAGCTGATTGCTGGCCCGACCTTTGGGTGGCGGGATGCGCTTTACAATGGCCTCCAGCACTTCCGGAACGCCCTGTCCCGTCTTTGCGCTGATGGCTAGGGCATGCGAGGCATCCAGTCCGACAGCGCCTTCGATCATCTCTTTCGTGCGCTCGATGTCGGCGCTGGGCAAGTCAATCTTGTTGATGACCGGAATGATCTCGAGCCCGTTGTTAATGGCGATGTAGGCGTTCGCCAGCGTTTGCGCTTCCACCCCTTGCGAGGCGTCGACTACCAACAGCGCACCTTCGCAAGATGCGAGCGAACGCGAAACCTCGTAGCTGAAATCCACATGTCCCGGCGTATCAATGAGATTGAGCTGATAGGTCTGGCCGTCTGCCGCCGGATACATCATGCGAACCGCGTGCGCTTTGATGGTGATGCCACGCTCCCGTTCCAAATCCATCGCGTCGAGCACCTGGGCCTGCATCTCGCGCGCCGACAGCGAACCCGTGAGTTCCAGCAGTCGGTCGGCGAGCGTACTCTTCCCATGATCAATATGGGCAATGATCGCGAAGTTTCGGATGAGTGCTGGATCCATCGAAGCTAATCTAGGGGCTACCTCAATTCTACAGGGAAAGCAGTCGCTCTGGTTGCGCTCGCAGTGCGATGACCTGAGGGAGTATTTGCTTCGAGTGCCCACCACAGTTTTCAAGTTGGGCTCGCGTTTCTACTCTTGTTCGGCAGGCCTGGGTTGGAGCCCTCGAGTGCTCTTAGAGAATCCTGTAGGAACTGCAAACCAAGGTCACTTTTTGATGAAGGTGACGTCGGATCCCGTTAAAACCAGCTCCTGCCGGGCTAGCAGATAGAATCAAGTCTGCATGCCGTTGATCCTCGCTTCCGCCTCGCCACGCCGTGCCGAGCTTCTGCGCAATGCGGCGATCCAATTCACGGTGGAACCGGCGCTCATAGCGGAGCAACCTTTTACTGACGAAACGCCTCTGGAATACGCGCAGCGGCTGGCTCGTGACAAGACCCGCGCCGTGTATGTGCGCCATCCGGACTGCGTTG
>CAZDYZ010000564.1:0-2916 GCA_964509525.1 uncultured Acidobacteriaceae bacterium | reverse complement strand
TCTGAGTTCCCCCATCTCTTTGCGGCGAGTCCTCGCCTATGGAATCCTGTTTCTCATTATTCAAGTCATCGGTACATTGGCGGCACGTTTCTACGGTAACTTCGGCCTGATGGTCGCGAGTGGGATAACGGGTATGGCAAGTAGCGCAAGCGCGTCTGCCGCTGCCGCTAACCTCAGCGCATCGGGGGATATCACCGCCGCCCTTGCGGGAACAGCAGCGGTTATCGCGTCAATGGCAAGCGCATTGACCAATCTGCCGGTGGTTTTCAAGCGCGTGCCCCGGCCTCTGCTTCTGAGAATAGCGTTTTCTACTTCAGCGCAGGTTGTCGTTGGAATTGCGGTTCTCGCAGCACAACGATTTCTATTGATCCGGTAACAGCGTTGTACGTCAACAGTGATTACGGTTCGATGGTTGTTGTCGTAATCCTGTCGGGTTGAAAAAGCCGTTTTTTCTGAAAATCGACCAAAAATTGGTGTACCCGGTCAGAGAAAGCTTCATACCTTGCTGGCAACTTCCGCGAGCCGTTCCATACGCTATGGGCGCAAGTGAGACTGGGGACAATCACCGTGTGTAACTTGGATCAAATTGGGCGCACAGTAGGAAAACAAAGGATGACTCCGGAGCATGAGTCTTGACGGCTCCGGTCTTTACTTTTCTTGGCATGATAACCCCCGTTTTTGCTGCGGTGCAGCATCAACTGGAATGTTGTATTTATTGGACGTTTTGTCAATATCTAAATAAAATTATATGCATCGCACAAGAGGGTGCCTCCGCATCAAGATGTGGTGCTACGACTGGCAGAGGTGGTCCCACCCGTGGTGATGTCTTCTGTCAGTGGTTCGATTTCCAGAATCAGTCCGTGCTGGTTGATCTTTGTGTTGAATCCCTAGTACGCAAGTAAGTTGGCGATTCCATTTCAACCTGAACATCGCCCGCTAGCGGGACGATTCTACTTTTGGCCAATGACAGGAGGTGAAATCGGGAAAACCGAACGCAGCTCACGTCCGCTTCTGCAGGGTGGGGCGGCCCGTGTGGGCTCGAGAAGGCTCGGATCTCGTGGGCTGACAACCACCCCGGACTCGCATCGCGTGATCGTATGGGTAGCGTCGCACCTCGGGCAGAGCCAATAGCAGTGATCCGACAGCTTTCCAGCACTCCAGGTCCAGTAAGAAGAGTCAGGCGTCGGCGGGAGCAGGAACACCCGGCCCTTACTAAGCTCTCGGAACAAGCAATTGCATACGGGGTTAGTGCATCTGGCTACCATAGGAGACCTCCTTAGCAGCCCTAGATTGTGAACCGTCTGACGCTGGCGCACGAGAAAGCGAGGAGCGAATTTTACTTATGATCGGATAGGAGTTCTACCTTGTCAATGACTAAGGCGCTCGAACCTCCCCTTTGAAAGACTTTCCCCGTGGCCGTCACTTCTTGACCTGCAAACGGCAGTAGCTTTTCGTTTTGTCCACTAGACGGAGTGGTTTCGGCAATCGGCCAGTAGATGGTGCCGTCGTCTGTCAGGATTACCAATGGAGAACCAGCCTTCGCACAGGCCGTAGCGCACTCTCTGCTTATGGGTTTCTTGAGGCCTTTGGTAAATGCGCATGCCGAATCCAGAACCCAGCCCTTTACGATGGTCCGTTTCCCTGTGTCGTAACCTGCGGCCAGAGCAACAACGGACAAGCATGCAAGCAAGAGCTTTGGAGCATTACGAACATTCATTTGCGCCATCCTCCCCTACAATCAGTTTGTCTATCCCTGTGGGAGACCGTCGCAAAAAACCGGTGCCCCTCACCCAATCACATAGACAAACAGTTAGAAGATCTGAAGGATCCACTGATGGATACCTAGGATTTTCAAGACACTAACTGAAGCGATGTCGCAGCGCAATAAGGCAAAAATACTAGAATTATCGCTCTGGAGGTGTCAGCTTTGCTAAGCGAGCCTGACAGCGTGCTGCTCGGGAGGTACAACTTAGAGTTATCCACCATCCAAATCTGCATCTGAGCTTGCGGATTCTGGGCAATTAGTCTGGCGGACCGATTGGAATAGACACAATGTCCCACCAAAGCCGCACGGTTCTGTGACCCGAGTCACATCTATCGACGAATGGGTTGGGGCAAGATGGCGCAATGCGGCAATCGCCATATCCGAGATCGTTCGCACATCGCTATTCTGACGACGGCCGTATCGAGTCCGTCTGCTTGAACTGTCTTCTAGCGACCTGTCTCTGCGCAGATACGGAGGAGATGATTAGGCATGAGGCGGCGCATATTTGCGAACCTAATCCGGTTCCGCTGGCAACGAATTCTTCCAAGCCTCATTCAACGGGACCTCCTCATTGCCGAGCCTTCCATTTCGTTGAACAAGTTCAGGCGGGGCCAAAGCGAACACGGATATTAGAAGGAACAACCGGGAAGTTTCCCTCGTAGCTGCGGTACGCCCACCCACATTTCGGCTTTCGGCTCAACTGGGTCAGCGGCGTTTTCTGCGCTTCGGTGTGGACGATTCTTGATTCTCTGGAAAGCCTGCCAACCCTCGCTTCTTGACTATGTTGGTCCTCAACCTACGCTTCCCGTAACCGGCAAGCCAGGACCGAATTTGCTGGTGCACGGCTGTATCACTTAATAGATCAAAGTGATTTATGCCGGTGACAACCACTTGATGGTTGGGCAGGAATGCCAATGTTCTTGCTGGATCTTTATGCCTCCCTAAGGCGCTGCTTACCGGAACGACTCCGTCGCCCAGCGCGTCTGTCACGGTGGTCGGCTGGTCGGATTTTAAAGCTGCAAGCGCGTAGCAGCTCACTTCGCCGGGAAGTTGCAATGGCAGGCGTGAGTCTCGCCGGTGGGCAAAGCGGTCTGAGCCACTCCAATCTTCATCGAGCAGGTTGCCGTAGCGAAGATCGGTAATCCCGGCGC
>CAZDYZ010000563.1:0-6722 GCA_964509525.1 uncultured Acidobacteriaceae bacterium | reverse complement strand
GGAGCAGTTGATCTTTAAGCACGCGATCTCAACGGTTGTGATTGCCCGCGGCGCGCACGTACACGGGGAGGCGAAGCCAGCGCCGGTGGCAACGATCGGGGAGACGCCCGTTCCGAGTTCTGGCACTCAAGGGTGAAGTGGGTCGATTTTGGGGAGAGGCGAGTCCAGACTGATTCAGCGCAGGAGTTCGCGGAACGAGCCCAAGGCCGTTCTCAATCCCTCCGAGCGCCGGGAACGGGCGTTTCTGGTGGGCATCGAGCTGCGCACTCGCGGCCGCGCCGGAAAAGCGCCGGCAGCAGCGATTACGCCTGAAGCTCAGGCGGCTCGCGATCATGCGACCAGCATCGGCGCCGGCCGTAAGGGCGATGCGCTCGATTTCAGCTCCGAGGAATCGCTTGACGAGTTGCGCCTGCTCGCGGCCAGCGCGGGTGCGGAGATCGCCGGCGAATTCATGCAACACCGCGACCGGGCCGATCCCGCCACGCTGATCGGCAAAGGCAAGCTGGAGGAAATCGCGGGCGCATCGGCATCGGTTTCGGCCGACGTCATTCTCTTCGATCACGATCTCTCGCCCTCGCAGCAGCGCAATATCGAGCGCGAGGTTCACACCCGCGTCATCGATCGCACGCAGCTCATTCTCGATATTTTTGCGCGCCATGCCCTTACCCGCGAGGGACAGCTGCAGGTGGAGCTGGCACAATTGCAGTATCTGCTGCCGCGACTTACCGGAAGGGGCATCGAGATGTCGCAACTTGGTGGCGGCATTGGGACCCGCGGTCCGGGTGAGACCCAGCTTGAAACGGATCGTCGCAAAATCTACCGGCGCATCCGCCACCTGAAAGAGCAACTGGAAAACGTCCGCCGGATTCGCAGCCAGCAGCGGCAGAGGCGCGAATCGGTCCCAATTGCTACGGTCGCCTTGGTCGGCTATACCAACGCCGGCAAGTCCACGCTGTTTAACGCTCTCACCAAAGCCAGCGTCCTTGAGAGTGCGCGCATGTTCGCGACACTCGATCCCACGCTGCGTACTGTAACGCTTCCGTCGCGCCGCCAGATACTGCTGTCGGATACTGTGGGATTCATCCGCAACCTGCCACATACACTGGTTTCAGCTTTTCGCGCAACTCTCGAAGAGGTCCAGCGTGCTTCGCTATTGCTGCATGTAGCCGACGTCACCAGCCCCACCGCGGGCGAGGAGAAGGCACAGGTAGAAGAGGTGTTGCGCGAGTTGGAGTCGCAGAACAAGCCACGTCTTCAGGTGATGAATAAGCTGGATTTGGTGCCGGAGAAAAAGCGCGAGAGTCTGCGCGACACCGAAAAAGTGATCTATGTCTCAGCGGCGAAGGGGATCGGCCTGGATCAGCTTCTGGAGGCCATTGACGCGCGGATCGCGGAAGATCCTGTCCGACGAGCACGTTTGCAGGTGCCACAATCGGAAGGCAAGGCGCTGGCGAGCCTCGATGCTAAGGCACGAGTTTATGCGCGCGAATATCGTGACGGCTATGTGGACCTCGACGTGCAAGCACCGGAATCGCTGCTGCGCAGGATGAAACGTTTCCTCGTGGAGTGAAAGGGGAAGCAAGGTCTCCGCTTTCATCACTGACAATTTTGATCCCGGCGCAGAAGTTGTTCAGCGCCGCGAGTCCAACACGGAGTTGTTCTCAGGAACCAATCAGGGGAAGGTCAGCTACAACATCACCATAAGGGAGGTTACACGCGCAAGAATTTGCGGCCCGGCGCTAAATCACCGGTGTGGAGGGTGGAGTGGTTCCCGCATTGGCCTGCTCGTGGGCATGGTAGCTGGAACGCACCAGCGGCCCAGATTCCACGTGGCGAAATCCCATCTTCAGCGATTCTTCCTTGAGAAGGCGGAACTCTTCGGGTGGGTACAACCGCTTGACCGGCAAATGGTCTTTCGACGGACGGAGGTACTGGCCGATGGTCAGGATATCCACGTTGCATGCCACAAGATCCTGAAAAACCTGGAGCAATTCGGCTGTGCTTTCGCCCAGACCGACCATGACGCCGCTCTTGGTCGGGATCGCCGGATTCATCCTCTTGGCACGCTCGAGAAGCCGCAGCGTGCGTTCGTAACGTGCGCCTGAGCGAGCAACACGGTACAGGCGCGGCACGGTTTCCGTGTTGTGATTGAGAATATCGGGCTGCGCCTCCATTACGATGCGCAGCGGCTCTTCCAGACCCTGAAAGTCGGGGATGAGTACCTCGACGCGACAGCCGGGCACTCGCGCGCGTATTTCTTTGATCGTCCGGGAGAAGACCCGCGCGCCACCGACGTTGTCGTCGTCACGATTGACACTGGTGACCACGGCAAACTTCAGCGCCAATTTTTCTACTGCTTCAGCGACGCGCCGAGGTTCATCGTAATCAATTGGTTGCGGACGACCCTTGGGCACAGCGCAAAATCCGCAACGGCGCGTGCACAGGTTCCCCAGCAGCATGAAGGTTGCGGTGCGATGGTTCCAGCACTCGCCAATATTGGGACAGCGCGCCGATTCGCAAACCGTGTTCAGCCGCAGCTCTCGTGCCAGCACCTTCAGGTCGTGATAGTTCTCGCCTACGGGGGCACGTGCCTTCAGCCAATCCGGCTTGGGAGAGAGACGGTGCGGGGCGATATCAATCTGAATCAACTCAGCCGTAGACATGCGCAAGTTCCATTGTACGATGTCTCCGGGCTAGGGTTGGACTCAGGCACTTGGGTACTGGACTTACGGCCGCGTAACGCTTCCGTGGCCGTAGCGGATGCGAACCGGAGAAGCCCTCACAGAGTGTGCAGATACGCCATCAGGGCCTCCAGTTGTTGCGTCGTGAGCTTTTGCTGGAAGCCTGGCATCTTGGCGCGGCCGAGCAGGACGATATCGGTCACCCGGTCGTCATTGGCGGGCATGCCATTTTTCATGAACGGCCTTTTGAAGAGCCCCGCCAGGCTGGGCCCGCGAAGATCGCGTTTGCTGTAGGCGTAGTGGCACTCGGCACAACGCGCCTCGTAGACTCGCCGCCCGTAGGCCTGCTGCGGGTTCAGCCCGAGCTCGGCGTCCGTCTTGCGGGGCTCGGTGTCGCAGGCCGTGACGACCCAGATGGCTATCAGAGTGATGCCCGATAAAGCGGTAAACCGCACGTACTTTGGCTTCAAACGCAACCTTTCAGGGAACCGGACAGATCTTGGTGGTGACTTGAGGACGACGCTGCGGCTCCAGCAGAGTTAGAATACACCTCGCATGACGGTTATCCTCAAACGCGTTTACGCCGAGCCGTCTCCGCAGGATGGAGCACGCGTGCTGGTCGACCGCCTATGGCCGCGCGGTCTGAAGAAGTCCGATGCTACTCTGGATGCATGGTTGAAGGACCTTGCGCCTTCCCATGAGTTGCGCAAATGGTTTCACACCCATCCCCAACAGTGGAAGAAATTCCGTGAGCAGTATTTGAAAGAACTCTCCAACAAAACTGCCCACGAAGCATTGCAGCGGCTATACGACTTGAAGGGACAGCGGCGTCGGCTGACTCTGCTCTACGCTTCCAAGAACGAAGAGCACAACAATGCTGTCGTCCTGAAGCAATTGCTGGACGGCGACCGCAAGCCGCCAACCGGCACCGGCGCCGGCGCAATTCGCACTGCAGCTGCGAAGAGTGCGCCCACGGCTCAGCGCAGGTAGGCATGATCCTGCGGCCAGACGGCCCTGGTGGGCATCGCCAGGAAGGTTTCGTTTCCGCGTGGGAGGTTGTCGCCCGCACCCAACGGGCGAAGTCTGCGACCTATCGGTTGATTCCTCAGCCCGATCACGCGTGGCTTTCGGGTCAGATTGTCGAACAGTTCGCGATCGCAAGCGCGCCTGCAGTGGACGACGAGATCGTGTGCGGTGTCAGGTTACACGACGAGGGCTGGGCAGGTTTCGACAAAAGAGGCGAACGGTTGAGTGTGACGCCAGCCAAGTATGGCGAAAAGAACATCCCGCTGGACGATAATGGCAAGCCACTCTCCTTTCTGGAGATCAAAGCAGGGGACTTCCTGCGCGCGTGGCGCAGCTCCATCCAGTCAGCCGAGGCGGTTGCGCCGATCGCCGGCCTCATGGTGAGCGGCCACTTCAGCCGAATCGCACGGTTCGGCATGGGCACCGGAACGTACTCCCGCGGCGATACGGAGTGCGTCCAGGAATTTCTGACCGGCGAAGAGCAGCGCCAGAGGCGACTGTTGCGCCTGCAACAACGTAGTGAAAAGGAGGTGGAGTACTGGACCGACGTGCTCCAGTTCTGCGATCTCCTGTCACTCTATTTGTGCTGTGGTTCCGAACAGAGCATCGAGTTCCCGCAGCGTGTCGGGCCAAATGGCGAGACGATCAGGTTGCAGGTGCAGGATGGAGTGAACGTGTTGTCGCCGTCTCTGTTGGCGCGTGAAGTCGAGTTTTCGCTCGGAGCTTATCCCTATCCGGCGAAGGATGGCGGGGTGTCGAAATTGAGTTGGCGCGTGCGCTGAAACGCAGTGCCCCAACTTCCTGCCCAGGGCCAGCCTGCTATCCCGCCCCTTCCTGCTGCCTGTTCAGCCTTCGGGTCTCAGCCAGCAGCGCCATGCTGTGCATCAGGTTCTGCATGGTGACGATCCCGACAAGTCTCTGCTGGTCCACCACCGGAATCATGCTCCATCCCCGGCCACCCAGCTTTCGAAACGCCGATGCCAGGGAATCCGTGCGGTTCGCAATTTCAAACGCTCGCACCATGGCGGACTGTACGTACCCGTTGCCCTCAACCCGCAGTGCCTGCACGATGCGCTGTTTGCTGATGACGCCAACCATGTCACAACCGCGCACTACTGGGAAGTCATCCTGCAGCGTATGCACCGCCTTGTGAAGCGCGGCTTCCAGGGTGTCGGCTGGCGACAGGGTCGAGAAGCCTGTCAACATCACATCTTCCATGCGTACGCTCTCCAGCACTGACTGGAAGACGACGGAGCGGTCTTCAAGCTGCGCGCCGACAAACAGAAAAAAGCCGATCAGCATGAGCCATGCATTCCACACTGCGCCCAGGAATATGAACAGCATGGCAAATGCCTGCCCGATGGCGACGGCACGGCGCGTGGCATGCACGTAATCCATACGCTCAGCAAGGATGGCGCGCAGGATCCGACCGCCATCCATGGGATATGCCGGCAACAGGTTGAAGCCGCCCAGGAACACGTTCCCCCAAAATAACGCCCGGGGCAAATTGCCGGCGTGCACGAGCGGTTGACTCCACAACTTGAGCTGAGGCATGAACGCGAGGATGAAGGCGCCAGAGAGGGCAGCTATGACCAGATTGACCAATGGCCCAGCCACCGAAATCCGGATATCGCGCTCAGGATCAGCACGGCGCTGGCCAGTGTCCTCCATCAACGTAACTCCCCCGATGGGCAGCAGGATGATGGAGCGCACAGCAACGCCGTTGCGCCGGGCTACGGCAGCGTGTCCTAACTCATGAAGCACTACGCAACCAAAAATAATGCTAACCAGAGCCAAGCCCCGCACTGCACCAACCGTGCCCATGGTCACCGATTGCGTGAACCAGACAAACGCCAGCAGAAACACGAACGTCAGGTGGATGCGGATGTCCACACCAAACAAGTGCCCCGCAGGAAATGACCAGCTTCTCATTGATTTCATTGTAGCAACTAGCGCACTAGCAGTTAACAGCCAGCAAGTATTGTGGATTCGACTTCCAACCCCTAGCGGTGGACTGGATCTGATGTTGTCTGTTGCAGGCAGATGTAGACTTTTGCCAGGCAGCCAGTCGCAAGCAAGGTTTTGCTACTTGCCAATTTCTAGCTGCTAACTGCTGCTTTTCTATGCGCGTTATCGCCGGACAATACCGCAGCCGTCCACTGCGCTCGGTGCCGGGGCCTGATCTGCACCCTACCAGCGACCGGTTGCGCGAAACACTGTTTGACGTGCTCACAGCAGCGCATGAGCTGCGGGATAGCGTCTGGCTGGACCTGTACGCGGGAACCGGAGCGGTGGGCGTCGAAGCCCTCAGCCGCGGCGCGCGGCAAGTTTATTTCGTCGAGTCGGTAAAGAAACATGCCCGGCTGGTGCACCAGAACCTGTCGGCGCTCGGCATCTCACAGGGATTCGAGTTGCACGAGCGGGAAGTGTCGCGGGCGCTTCCGCTGCTGGAAAGTGCTGGCGTTGTCTGCAACTATGTCTTCCTCGACCCGCCGTATCGAATGCGCGGCAGCTATGAGCGCACGCTCGGCTACCTGTCGCAGTCGCGGCTGCTGCAACCCTCCACCACTGTTATCGCTGAGCATGAGAAGAAATTCGATCCTGGTGAGCAGTTCGGCGCGCTCCTTCGCTACCGCCGCCTCGATCAGGGCGATGCATCACTCAGCTTCTATCGCTTGAGATGAGAGGGGACTACTCCGTCCGCAAGGCTTCGACGGGCTCAATCGAGGCCGCCCGCTGTGCTGGCACGAGTCCGGCAATGAAAGCACAGAAGGACAACGCAAGAATCGCGGTTGCCAGTACCACAGGGTTCGACGCGCCAACGCCGTAGAGTTTACTGGCGAAAGCGCGGCCAGCACCCAACGCCAGTGGTATGCCAGCTACCAGACCAATCCCAATCTGCCAGAATGCGCCGCGCAGGACCATCTTTACAACGTCCCCTCGACTGGCGCCCAACGCCATGCGGACGCCGATTTCGCTCGTTCGGCGTGCAATGTTGTACGATGTCACGCCATA
>CAZDYZ010000562.1:0-2185 GCA_964509525.1 uncultured Acidobacteriaceae bacterium | reverse complement strand
TTTACGATTCCGGGGTTCATCCTGGCTTGGATGACGTGGCGCATCCTGCCCGCCAGGGCGCAGACGGCGAGCGAAGAGCGCAACAGCTTCGCCGATTGGAAGCGGGTGCTCTCCTATTCGAATATCCGGGTGCTGATGCTGCTCATGCTCTGCTGCCTGGTGTGCCTGGTGACGACCAGCACCTTCGCGCCCAGCTTCTTGCTCGATCACCTTCATCTCGGTTCGACCGGGATGAGCATCATTGTGGCCGCGATCGGCCTGGGCGCCGCAGCCGGCGCGCTGTTTCTTCCCTGGATCTCCGACAAGATCGGGCGCAAGCCGGTGATGCTGATTTCAATGGTGGGCGCCTGCGCCATGCTGCTGCTCTTTGTCAATCTGGATCCGCACATGGTTCCGCTCTTTGCGGTGCTGTTCATGGTGATGTTCTTCAACAACGCCATGATCACGCTGATCGTGGGGCCGCTCTGCGCGGAGACGGTGCCGCCACAGCTGATGGCTACCGCATCGGGTGTAGTGATTGCCGTGGGCGAGCTCTTCGGCGGAGGCTTTGCCACGGTGATTGCCGGGCAGGCCGCCGAGCACTTCCGGGAGCAGGTCGGCATCGGGCGCGTGCTGTATCTTCCCGTCATCGCGCTGGCGGTGGGCTTTCTGCTCGCCCTGCGGCTCAAGGAGACGCTGCCGGCTTCAGTGCGCGCTGCGCGAGCTGGGGTTCAAGAAGTTGAGGCCGGTTGATTTTAGAGCAAAACCACAGTAACGGAATCCGTGCCTGGCACCGTTGAAGGTCGATTTTTCTTCATGAAAAATCCACTTGGCGGTCGTGGTTTCGGGACACATCGACTGTGGTTTTGCTGCAGGTTCTTCCGCTGGCGCTGGCCGCAGCTCGCGATTTACAAGATACGATTACCGGCCAGGTGCATGTCATACGAAGTTGCAGCTTCCAGTTCCCGTCGAAAGGCAGACTGGCCAAGCATTTCAATCAAGGCCTGGATACCGGGAAGCGTCAGATGGGATTTAGGGATAACGAGATCGTACTGTTTTGTTGCCAGAGGAACGAAATCGAGGCCGAGCGCCTGTGCAGCGGCCCGGGTGCTGATGCAGCAGTCTGAGGCTTTTGCCTTCACCTCGCGCGCCGCCGGCAGGTGGCCGTACACAACGTGGTTGTATCCTTTCAGAGACTTGGCATCGATCCCGTGTTTCTGCAACTCCGAGTCGAGCAAACGGCGGCATCCGGCGCCCTTTTCGCGGTTCGTGATACGCACGCCGCGGCGCGTCAGGTCGGAAATTGCAGTGATCGACTTGGGATTTCCATGGTTGACGACGATGCCTTCTTCCCAGACAGCGTATGCAAACACTGCGACCGAAGTTTTGCCGAAGATCCGCACCACGTCAGGCAGGTTGGACGCCCCGGTCTTCCTGTCGTGAAGATGCGTGCCCGCGATGTGGACGAGGTCCTTCTTAAGGAGATCCAGCGCACGGGAGCTGTTCTGATAGCTGACGACCAATTCAACGTCTTTGCGCTGGAGACAGCGGGTGGCGAGAGCGGCCGCGGGATCGCAGCCTGCCATCAGGATGCGGTTGTCCTGCTGCCAATCGTCGTCGATGAGCCTGGCTTTTGCCGTGACAGGCCCGCGGCCGGCAATTTCTTCAGCAAGAAGTGCGTCAGCCGAGGGCAGCTCCCAAAAACCCGGCTCTGCCGGCACTGCAATCGGCCTTCCGTTCACGTTGCATAAGCGCAATGGCTGACCCGGGTGCGTCAATTCGTTTTCAGGCAGGAATTCAACCGTCTGGATTGTGGAGGGAGGCGAAGCATCCTGACGGAGACTGAAGATTTCCTCGATTTTTACATCCAGGACATGGGCCAGTTTCAGTCCCAGGACCGTGTTCGGCACATAGGTTGCCGCTTCGATGGCGTAGATCGTCTGCCGGCTCACGCCCACCATCGAAGCCAACTGCGCCGCGGAGATGCCTCGTTTGTGCCGCAACTGCGACAAGTGATTTTGTACTTCCATTTCCATCGTTCAGCTCTCCACAACAGGACAGTACGGCCCACGGGCATCGACCCCTGTCGCGCCGTAGTAGTATGGTGCGTTGCGCCAAAACGGCAATTCAGCCGACGCAGCGAATGTAACACAACTGAAGCGCCGGAGGCGGAGCCTATGAGGAAAAATGCAACAGAGATCGTGCT
>CAZDYZ010000561.1:0-8075 GCA_964509525.1 uncultured Acidobacteriaceae bacterium | reverse complement strand
ACTCACTGATGAGCCCGGTGACCTGGTCCGCCGGGGCAACCACAGGGCAAACGATCATGTTGGCGCCGAAAACATACTCGTTCTTGTTGGTATAGGCCTCTGCCGCTTCCGGCCAGTCGTAGTACAGAGGATGCAGGAACGCAACCCCTGTGTCATAGGTGCCGCGTGCTTCGCTGTAGATGTAGGGCAGGAGCGCGTAACGCAGGTGGTAGATGCCGCGCATAATGTCCGAGTAAGGCTCGGGATACGCCCAAATGCGACGTTCAGCTTCCGGGTTCTTGGTAGTATGGGTTCGCAAGACAGGGCTGAACGCGCCGAACTGTAGCCAGCGCGTATAGAGCTCAGGCCCAACGGCGCCGGGCATGTGTCCGCCGATGTCGTGACTCCAGTAGGCGTAGCCTACATTGGCTGCCGTCGCTGTGAACCAGGGCTGGAATGCCAGGGACTCCCACACTGAGATGGTGTCACCGGAAAAACCAATCTGGTAGCGATGATTGCCCAGACCTCCCCAGCGATGAAAGAGCAAAGGCCGTTTCCCCTCGCGGGCCTGATCCGAGAAGTGAACGTAGTTGAGCCACCATGTCGGGTTCACACCACGCGTTTTGGTGTTGGCCTCCTGCTGCCAGTCTAGCCACCAGAAATCGATACCCTGCTTTTCCAGGGGATGATGCAGCAAATTGAAATAGTTGGTAGCGAACTTCTTGTTAGTGATGTCAAAGGGCACGTACTTCTTGGTTGCCGGATCGATACCCATCGCCCTGGCCATTTCGGGATACGCGTCCTCCCACGGCTGTACGCCAGATGCCGGATGCAGATTGAGAGTGAGTTTCAGACCTTTTTCGTGCATGTGCTTCAGGAACTGTTCTGGGTCGGGAAACAGCAGCTTGTTCCAACTGTAGCCGCTCCAGCCCAATGTATGACCCGACTGATCCAGAGGGTGGTGGCCCGCCCCGCTCGGACCGAAAGTCGGATGCCAATCCATGTCAATGACCAAAACATCAAGTGGAACGTCATTTTCGCGAAAGCTGCGGACCAGCTCATCGAGTTCCTGATCGGCATAGGCCCAGTAGCGTGACCACCACGCACCGAAGACGAAGCGCGGCGGAAGCGGAATGCGACCGGCAACCAGGATGTAGTCCTCCAGTGCCTGCTTGTAGTCGTGTCCATAGCCGAGGAAGTACCAATCCTGGCGATCACCGGCAGGACGTTCCATCACCCACGGCCACGGACTGCTTTCCCCGTTGACGAAGCTGAAGTCGGCTGAATCGAAAAGGGGACGGGTGGAGTCATCGACCAGCGTCCAGCCATCGCGGGAAAGCAAGCCCGGACCGATAGGTTCTTTCGTCTTGTTTCCCCGCGCTCCATCCAGGGTGCGCGTCGTGCCCAGCAGATTACCCGTATCCGGCGTTCCGGGATGCCACGTAACGGGTTTGCCATTCAGCGTAAATGTGATTTCCAGGTTGTCGGCCGTGAATCTACCCGCATTGATATTCGGCTTGTACCTCAACTCCAGGGCACTGGTCGTGATTACCAATTGTGGTTGTTGCCCAACGGCTGGCTCTGCAACTGTGAACTTTGGTACCGACAGCCTGCGATTCAGGAAGACCAGCGAAGCGTGGTCCTCGAACTTACCGTCAGCTGCCCATTCCATGCGGATCATCTGGGGCTTCAGCACGGTAAATCTTGCGTTACCGTGCCTGACGACCGCCTTCGGGTCGGGGACGGGATCGTAGAGACCCGGAACGGTCGACGCGCCGCTGCCGCCAGTTTGCTCCTGAGCCTGACTCGCTGGCACCGAAACCAGCGCCATGACCAGACAAATTGCCAGAAAAACGAGGCTGAAGATTGAGTTCGAAATCAGAGGAAGGTGGAGCGTGCGCAGCGCGCTGCAGGGCTTTGTCATGGCGTGGGAATTGTAAATGGGGGATGGGCCCCGCCCGGAGAAAAAACCGGGAAGGACTTTGGTAATTCCCACATCGCAGGAGCTGGCCAAAACTACTGCTACGCAGAGCCACTCGGGCCGAGATAACGTATTCAATGACCCCGTGTCCAAGGTAGAAACTGCCGGCCGGAAGGTTCTGCTTGGTTGACCATTGCTCTTGCTTTTGTGTGCCGCCGGGCTCGAGGAGGTCCCCTCAGCCGAACTTCTAAGTAGTCGACGGCGTTCCCAAGTCACAACGGCGTGCGAAGTCGTCAACGAGATCGGCGATCTGGGTGGCGCCCCGTCTTCCGATCACCAGTGTGTAATGGGTCGTGCCCGTTAGCTTATGGTCCCGAATGTGGGGAGTGAGTTTGCAAATCTCGTCGGCCACGGCGTCGGACAATAAAGGTGGTTGTCCAGGCAGAAAACCTGCCTCGGCACGAAGCAGCAGCGCAGGAACCCGGATGGCTTGGAGCCTCGCGGTTATTTCTCCAATCTGAAAGGCTTCCATCAGATCGGCGCGAACTCCGGCTTCAATGGCTTTCGGACGAACCGTGGTTTCACCCGTAACCTCGTAGCTGAGCAACGCCTCAACCCAGGGTCCCCAGTCTGCTTGCGGAAAATGGGGTTGACTACGCCAATGGTCGATGTAGGCTTGGCGCGACGGATAGGTCTCACGCAACTGCATGACTCGTTCCAATAGGGCGGAGCTATTGCCGCTGTTGGTGGTGGCCACGGGGTCGACCGCTGGAAGGTAGCCGCCGTCGATCATCACAACCCCGGAAACTAGCATGGGCTCCTGTGCCGCTAATGCTGCTGCTACGAAAGCTCCCATGGAATGGCCAACAATCACGCTGGGGCCAATGCCCATCGCGCGCATGGCAACCGCAACATCGCGCGCATGTTGTGCCATGCCATACGGAGAGTCAGGCTTGTCGGAGTCGCCGCGACCGCGAAGATCAAGCGCCAGCAAAGCTCGTCGGCCGGCAAGGCATTCCGCGATGCCGATGAAATTCACATATGAGGTAGTCAACCCGTGCAGTGCCACAACCGGCATTCCGTACCCCGGCCAGTAGCCAAAAGCCAGCTGTACGCCGTCGCCCGGAACCTTCCCTTGCGCCTCGCGCGTGACCCTGCAACCAACTGACTTTTGAACCGAGCAATTCACGATTTGGCTCCCAGGCAATCCATGATCGGCTTCTAATACGGGGTCGAGAGCTGAGGCTACCATGACGCAAAGAACCATGCTCGCCCGCCTTCGAGACGTTTACCTTCAGGGCGAATTGAAGACCGCCAGAACCCAGGGTGGGTTGGTACAATCTGCCCAACATTCAAACTCAGCCGCACGTTGAGCGGATTGACAAAAACTTACGTTACTGAGCCAGTGCCAGTCTGAAGGCGTATTCCATGAATAACCGCGACACGCAGGCGACTTGGAAATATCACGATGGCACAAAACATTCCTATTGGAGTATTCGTAACAATCCTCACTTCCTGGACTGGGCGAACCGTCCACTGGCTTTCAAGATCTATCCCACGATAAAGTCGCATCTGCTGCCACGGGACATGCCGCAAACCGGGGTGGCCGCGCTCTCCGCGATTTCAGAGCCGGTGCCTGCTTCGCGAGCAGGGTCCGTCCCCAGCCTTCAGGACCTGGCACGCATTCTGTTTTTCTCGGCGGGGATTACCAAGCAGCGAACATATCCAGGTGGAGAAATCTACTTTCGTGCCGCAGCCTGCACCGGAGCTCTCTACCACGTCGAGCTGTATGTTGTCACTGACGATCTCCCGGGCCTGGATGCCGGCCTCTATCAATTCAATCCAGCGGATGTATCGCTAAGGCTTCTGCGCAAGGGCAATTTCTGCGGAAACCTGGCAAATGCAGCAGCCATGCAACCCGGGGTGGTTCAGGCGGCTACAACGATCGTTTCGACGGCCACATACTGGCGAAACGCCTGGAAATACCAGGCGCGCACCTATCGCCATTTCGGTTGGGACACTGGTACCGTGATGGCGAATATGCTGGCCGTTTGTACGGCTTCGGGCCTGCCGGCAGAGATCGTGCTCGGCTTCGTGGATGCCGAGGTGAACCAGTTGCTTGATCTCGATTCTCGACGAGAAGTGTCCTTGTGCCTGGTACCGATCGGACGCATATCAGGGCGCCTGCTACAAGAGCGCAGAGAAGCTCCTGCGCTCGGTCTGGAGACCATCCCACTTTCACCGCACGAGGTGGAATATCCTGCGATGCTTCAGATGCACGACGCGTCTTCCCTGGAGTCCGAAGAGCAGGTGGCCCAGTGGCGGGGGAAGAAACTAGTCCTTCCATCTTCTGCTCCGGCAGGCGAGACAGTTCGGCTGCAGCCTCTGCCGGAGGCGGAACAACCGAAGGACACGATCGAGCAGGTGATCCTGCGCCGCGGCTCTACCCGGGCCTTCGATAAGACGGCATCCATTACACTGGCACAACTGTCGACCATTCTCGACTGCTCCACACGAGGTGTTCCGGCTGACTTCCTTGAACCACGCGGTATGCAGCTCAATGATTTGTACCTGATCGTGCATTCGGTCCAGGGGTTAAGACCGGGCAGTTACTTCTTTCAGCGGGAAGGGAACATTCTGGAGCTTTTGCACGCGGGAAAATTCCGCGCCGAGGCCTACCATCTCGGGTTGGAGCAGGACCTGCCATCCGATGCCTGCGTAGATATCTTTTTTCTCGCTGATTTGACGCGCATCCTGGAGCGATACGGGAACCGCGGCTACCGGGGGGTACAACTGGAGGCCGGCGTCATCGGCGGCAGGATGTACCTGGCGGCATATGCCCAACGCCTGGGTGCGACCGGGCTCACCTTCTTCGACGACGACGTGGTTAACTTTTTCTCGGCGCACGCCAAAGGCAAGAGTGCCGTTTTTCTGCTCGCGATAGGCAAGCCCCAGAAACGCACGACACCGTAGGGATCGCTGCTTCTGGACGAATTCTTCGAGCTGGACCCATCGGCAAGTTCACCTCTCGAGTAGACCAACCCCCACACCTCATGCTGGATTCCGTCCGAGGGTTTATCTTGCAGAAGATGCCAATGCCTTCCGTCGCGCCAATCAATTAGGGTTTACTAGAGCCATCGGGATTTTAGCGATTCGCCAACGTTCTAATCTCACCCAGCCCGAGCAGGCGCTGGTCGGCTGTCGCTAAGACCAAATCCAATACCTGGGCTGTCGCTGCCAGGAAACGATCGGCCGGATCGGGATGCAGCGGCAATTGCCGAGCTGCCAGGGCTATTTCGTGAGTCAGAGGTGCTTCCCGGGTTCCAGCAGTTGCTCGCGCCAGCCAGTCGTTGAGGTCCTTTCCCAAATTGACCTTGCCCTTGGCGTGCAAGGTGAGCGCTTCCCACGTACTGATGGGCGAGAGCCAGAGTTCATTCTCAGCATTTTGCAATTCCCGAAGAAGTCTCTTACCCAGCTTCTTGGGATCGTGCAGCGCCCATAACCAGAGGTGCGTGTCCAGGAGCAGCTTCAATCGCGCAGAACCTCCCACTCCGACTTCTCGTTCGCCGGAGAGATGATGTCCCCCAGAATCTGCATAGAGTCTTTCATTGAGCCAATCCAGGTATCTCTCGGTTGCACCGTTGTGGGAGGAATCACCACCGCGATGGGCTTCCCGAAGCGGGTTACGCGCAGGGGCTTCTTGGTTTTATGAACTTCCTCAAGAAGGGCCAGGCATTTCGCCTTGAATTCAGAGATCGCAACTTCGTGCACAGTTCGCTCCTGACCCATTATAACAACTATGGTCAACATAATGGTCGTACCTGTAAGGACGCAGAAGCTTCTCTTCTAGATCCACTATTTACTAATTTGGCTTAAGTTAAGTCAGAAAATGAATTTCGCTCCCAACTGCAGAATGCGCGCGGGGTGTGCAATGCCAATGTATAGGAAGGTGCTGTTGCCGAGGCAGCTCGGATCCCCTGCGGAGTTGTTAGGACCGGCGAAACAATTTGCGCCGTTGGTGCTAGACGAAAATCCATTGTAGGCAGCCGAACCTGCATCCCCGCCAACCGGACCCCACTCGGTGTGATTGAAGATGTTATAGGCCTCAGCACGGAACTCGAATGCCGCTCTTTCTTTCACTGGGAAATGCTTGAACAAAGCCATGTTCCAGTTGTTGAAGCCGGGATTGCGAAGCGAGTTGCGACCGGCATTGCCAAAGGTGAGGCCTTGAGGCGCGACAAACGCCGCCGGATTGGCAACCAAGGGACCAAGTCCGCCAGCGCCGTAAGGCACGTTCGGAATGTTGTAGTAGGGGTTGATTCCGCTGACGTCGACGTAGGAGCCCGCGGTGATGCTGCTGGGATTGCCGCTACCGGCGTTGTCGGCATAGGCCCCGGCATTAATCGGGGAGAACGGAGTTCCTGTTTGAAAGGTCGTAATCCCGGAGAGCTGCCAGCCTCCTAAGAAGGTATGCAATTTGCCAGGTGCCTTGAAGAACGGCAGGTCATATACGTAGCTGATGTTGAGCATGTGGCGGATGTCGAATGATGAACTTGCCCGGTTCGCACTGAGGTCATAGGCGTTCAGGGCGCCGACATCATAGCGGGACGAAGAATCGTCAATGGAATGGCTCCAGGTATAAGCCACGCTGAACTGGAAGGCCCCCACGGTTCGCCGCGCCGAAGCCTGGAATGCGTTATAGGTGGAGGAAGCTCCGTTGTCGAGACGAGTAACGGCTCCGATCCCGTAATACGGACGGAACGGGTCGGGACTGAGACCACAGGCAACCTGCAGGTTGTTGTACGCCTGTCCGACGATGGGCACGCCGCTTTGCGTGAAAGCGGGCAGATAGCTGGTTGCATTGTTACAGATATCGGCGGTAATGGGCTGACCAGGCTGGAACGGGTCCTGCGACAAGGGCACAGGATAGATCTGATTGGAATCGTATTGTCGGCCCAGATGTGTGCCTTTGCTGCCCACATAAGACACCGTAACAATGATGTTTCTTATTTGCTGCTGCAGGTCCAGGTGCCACTGCTGTACGTATGGCCAGACCGCTTTGGTTGGAATCGAGATGAAGGCTAGCGGGAACATCACAGGTGTGCTGCTGGCACCGTTACCAAGATTGCCGTATCCGGCGACGTTGTACTGGCTGACGGTCTGAATCAAAGGCGACGATTGCCCCTCCAGGCTTTCAGTGTTGGCTTCATTGCCGTTGGTGTGCTCAAAGAAGATGCCGTAGCCAGCACGAATGGCAGTTGTGCCCTTACCAGTCGGATCGTACGCAAATCCGATGCGCGGCGCCGGGTTAAACAGATGACCGGTCATGCACCCCGCCGGCACACCATTCACACCACACTGCACCAGCCCGTCAAAGGGATTGCCGCTACCTGGGATCAGCGCACCGGGGAAACCTGTGACCGCGCCCGTGACGTCGATCTGCGGCGCGTCGGCAGGATTGTAGAGGTTTGGTTCCCAGTTGTAGGCGTGGTGGTATTTCTCACGATAGGTGCCAAACCCGCTGATACGCAGGCCCAGGTTCAGGGTCAGTTTGGGCGTTTTGCGCCAGTCGTCCTGGAAGTACGGTTCGAGAATCTTGTAGCGGTTGTAGAACTTGATGTTCGCGCTGGACTGGGTAAACTGGGAAACATTCCCCATCAGCAGATCAGCAAACGAGTTGCCGGTACTGACCGGGGAGGTCGGAGTGAACACCAGAGATCCGTTCACCAGGACGCTGCTCAACTCGTTCTTCTGCGCGGCCACAAAATAGGCCCCGAACTGCAGATTGTGCCTGCCGAGAGTTTTGCTCACGTTGTCGCGGAAAGTGTAAGTGGGATTGGAATTGTAGGGTCCCTCAGGCCACTCCCCATTGGGGTCTTCATAAGAGGTGCCGTAGGCGGCGTTTCCCGAGAGGCTGATAGCGGGAAGCTTGCCGCCAGCACCGTTGTTGAAGAAATAGCCCATAGGAAAGTTGGCCGGCAGCTGCCACGCGTTGGGATTGGGATAGCCGGTGGAGAAGAACGAGATGTGATCGGTGGTGTAGCTGGCAACAAACTCATTGACCAGGGTTGACGAGGGAGTCCAGATGACACGCCCCACCACGCTCACCGCTGGACCTATGAAGTTGGTCTGCACGGTAGGGAAACTGCTGCCGGTATAGATGGTAGTTGGCGTA
>CAZDYZ010000560.1:0-2232 GCA_964509525.1 uncultured Acidobacteriaceae bacterium | reverse complement strand
AATCCCGGATTGTCGTATTGCAGTGCAAAATCAAGCTCAACGCGGTCGTGGGGTGACAGCGGCACTGGAAGCTTGTAAAGATAGAAACCGACAGATGGATCTTCGATAACTGCTGTCTGTCCTCCGATGAAACTGAGACGCTTCACCTGGATGTGCGGGCGAGGTAATGGGGCAAGGTCCGTCGGCCACAGGGTCACGGCAATCCGATCGATGTCAACAGAGGTCTTGTTCTCGAGCCACATCATGCCTTGCACCGAAACGGAACGCTTCTCTGGGTAGATGTCTATCCTGGTCGTGACGGCTGTAATGCGCGGCTGCGGCAAGGACCAGTATGGACGATATTTTTTCTCGTACTGAGCGCGGTCTTCATCAATCTTGAAGGTTGTACGGTAAGGATTGAGAACGTGCGTGTTATAGAAGATATATCCGCCGACGCCGAGTAGCAGCATGAAGCACGCACTGGCGCTAGCCGTAGTCGTGCGCGAAAACCTCTCAGCGGCAAGACTTACCCGCACTCGCCAAGTACTCTCCGTGCCTCGCACCCAGAACAGGTTAGTTACGATGGCGAGAAAGACCGCAGCAATCGCCCAATACAACCGGAACCAAACGATGGGCGCCAGGAATGGTCCATACCCGTTAATATCAGAATAGGTCAGCGACGGCGCCTCTCCGAAGCGATACAGGTAGTCCTGGAATCCTGCGGGCGGCAGAGCGATGGTGGCCACAAGATATAGCACCATTACAAAATGGCCGAGGTATTTGTTGTTGACGAGAGTCTGCACGAAGACGGCGAGGACACACAGAGTCCAGAGTTGCGCTAAACGGTTTAGAAACAACTCGCGGAAGTAGAGGCTGAATGCGAAATGGAAGTAGCCTTCGGCGATTTGGACTGCCAAGCCGGAAGCAAGAATCAGCAACACTACCACAACCTGCACGAGCATCAGCGCGAACAGTTTGGAACAGAACAGTTCCCATCGCTGCACCGGAAACGCGTCGATCACTTGACTGAGCTGTGCGTCACGCTCACGCCAGACCAACTCACCGGAATAAAAAATGATGATGGCCAGCGCAAAGATGGCGAAACCCGCACCAGCCATCTGCAGCATCTGGTAGGTTACCGGCCACGTCCTGTTGGCGAGGGGATTGTTAATTCCCGTCGCAGAGAGGATGGAAAACACGAGACCAGCCAGCATCAGTACCAGAAAGAAAACACTTTTCGTGGTTTCCATGAACTGAATTCGAGTGAGCGACAGCAGGTGGTGTAGTGACGCGGTGGTTGAGAACGTAGAGTTCGTGATCGGCAGCGCTCCCGCGGATGCGAGTGTCTCATTCTCTTCGACAGCTTTGCGGACTTTGCTTTTCTCCTCTGGATAGGCGAAAGCAAATTTCCTGTGCGTGATTGCCAGGCAAATCGCTCCTATGCTTAACCACAGCAGGCGGTTGGCGAGCAGAATTCCTTGCAAGGGAATAAGCTGTGTGTTGCGTTGGAACGGCGTCCAGTAGCGGGTAATGCGATCGATGGCGCCGCTGCCGAGCGGATCGGCCAACGCTGCCCGCAAGCTTACACCCAGCGTACTGGAAAGTTGGCTGACGGCAAAATAGCCGATCAGCACCAGCACACTGGCGACATATACCGGTAGCATTTTTCGCGAGAGTGCCGCCAGCGCAAAGAAAATCGCAGTCAGGAACAGAAGGTTCGGCAGAACGCTGATTAAGTACGGCTGAAAGAACGCCGCAATCATCTGAGGACCCAGGCGTGTCTTGTCGAGCCACGGCAGCGAGCTACCAATCCATGTGCCCAGGCCTACGCTGCTGAAAATCATAACTTGCACAGCAAATGCCCCGAGAAAACGGCCGCCGAGGTAGTCGAATTTGGTGATCGGCGCAGTGTAGAAAAAAACCGCGCAGCTGTTGTCGACATCCTGATAGGTCGCTTGGCCAGCGATAGCCGCAGTGATGACGATGCCGAAAAAGCTTATGTAGGTAATGATCGAGTTCAGCGCATATGGGGAGTTAACCAGCACTTTGCCGCCCGTACCGAAATCAACGCTTGCCCCGGCAAAGGCAAGATATCCGACAAGGCAGGTGACATGTGGAGCCGAATGCAGGCGAGAAAGGTTCTGCGCAGCAAATATCATGGAAATTGCCGCCATCGCCGGCCAGAAGATCTTGCTCTCCGGGCGGGTCTCCATCAGGCAGGCCGCGTCCGTCGGGCTGATTTCCGTGATCGCG
>CAZDYZ010000559.1:0-7710 GCA_964509525.1 uncultured Acidobacteriaceae bacterium | reverse complement strand
ACGTTCACCGGCAACCATATTGCTGCGGCCACAACGGCGGTAATCATTGCTCTGGCCTTGGAATTGTTCTTGTATCGCACCCGGGCAGGCAAGGCGATTCGCGCTGTGGCCGATAATCGCGAGGCCGCGGAGTTGATGGGAATTTCTTCCACTGCAGTGCTGGCGCTGGCGTTTGCCATCGGTATCGCCTTGGCGATGGCATCCGGCGCTCTGGTCTCGACCTTGTTTCCTTTCACCATCCTTTCCGGCGCGACGTACCAGATGAAGAGCTTTGTCGTGACGGTACTCGCCGGACTGGGTAAGCCTTTGGGCGCACTCGTTGCTGGCATTCTGCTCGGCCTTCTGGAGGGAGCAGTAACGCCTTTCATCGCGGTGAGTTGGATACCGCTGATCGAGTTTGGGCTGTTCGTGGTTGTGCTGGTCGCTTTTCCTAAAGGTCTCTTCGCGAGGGCGGCCGCATGATCTTCCGCCACCCGGTGTTCTGGCTGACCCTCATCTTTGCTGCCTTGATGATTGCAATTCCGCTCCACGGAAACAATGTTTCTCTGCGCGAAGATCTTATCCTTGTCGCAGTCGCCATCATTCTGGCCAGCAACCTGAATCTGATGATCGGCTACACCGGCTATGTAAACTTCGGCCACATCGTTTTTTATGGACTAGGGGGCTATATCGGACTCTACTGCGCTACAGTTCGTGGGTGGAACCTTATGGTGTCGGCGGTGGTAGCCGGGCTGCTGGTCAGCCTTTGCGCGCTGGTATTCGGTCTGGGTATCCTGCGCCTGCGTGGCGCTTATTTTGCGCTGGCAACCATTGGAATTCTTCAGGCTGTGCAGTCGTTCGTCTCCAATTTTGATCCCTGGGGAAGGTCAACCGGACTTTATGTGTCGTTCGACGCCTACCAGCCGCTGGGCGGCGCCCGCCGCGCACTGTGGGTCGCTTATATCCTTGTCATTGTGGTGATGGCATTTTCCATGATCCTGAGCCTCGCCATCAAGATCTCGAAATTTGGGCTTGGCTTGTTTGCCATCCGCGAAGACGAGGACGCTGCTGTTGTACTGGGGGTAAACGCCACGGTCTACAAAGCCATCATCTATAGTGTGTCGGCCTTTCTGCCAGCCGTGGCGGGCGCGCTGATGTTCTACAAGAACGGAATGATCGATCCCTCCATTGCCTTCGAGTTTATGCTCTCGCTCGAGGGCATAGTAATGCTGATGCTGGGCGGCAAGGGAACGGTTATCGGCGCAGCGCTCGGTGGAGGGCTGTACGAAAAGCTTCGCTCGTATCTGCTGACTTCTCCCAAGCTGTCCAACTTCCATCTGGTGATCGCGGGTGCGCTGTTGCTGGTGGTCATCTTGTTTGCCCCCGGCGGCTTGATCGGCTGGGTCTACCGCTTCGTGCCGCGCTCGGAGAAGGTGATCGAATGAGTGCCTTGCTTGAAGTCAACAGCGTAAGCAAGCGCTTCGGCGGGCTGCTGGCCGTCTCCGACGTGACCTTCACGCTTAACCAGGGCGAAATCCTGGGTCTCATCGGCCCCAACGGCGCCGGCAAGACCACGCTCTTCAACATGGTCAACGGTGTTTACAAGCTTGACAAAGGTACGATCAAATTTGCCGGCAAGGATATTACCAATCGCCCACCCAATGAAGTCGTTCATCTTGGCATCGCACGCACCCACCAAATCGTGAAGCCGCTGTACGGCATGACGGTGCTGGAGAACGTCACCGTCGGTGCATGTTTCGGCCGGGATTACTTACAACTCAAACCGTCACGCAACGTGGCCATGGGGGTTCTGGAGCGCGTTGGTCTGGCGGACCGGGCCAACAGCTCGGCGCGTTCGCTTACCATAGCCGGTAAAAAGCGCCTGGAGGTGGCTCGTGCGCTTGCGGCCCGGCCTACGCTATTGTTGTTGGATGAGGTTCTGGCCGGACTGAACCCGACGGAGATTGTGCAAATGATCTCAACGGTGCGCGCCATTCGTGACAGCGGTATCTCCGTGCTCATGATCGAGCATCTGATGCAGGCTATCATGAGTCTTTCCGACCGCATTGTGGTGCTCAATCTGGGCTCCAAGCTGGCGGAAGGCCGCCCCGAGGAAGTGGTGCAGGATTCTAATGTAGTGGAGGCATACCTGGGCTTCCCAGACATCGTGGATAAGTTGCGGGGCGTGCAATGACAGACAGCGTCCTGCAACTGGAAAACATCGAGTCTGGCTACGGCGAGGTGCAGGTCCTCTGGGGCATATCGCTGCAAATAAGTCCGGGTAAAGTAACTACAATCATCGGCGCCAACGGCGCAGGCAAGACTACGACGCTGCGCACCATCATGAGCAGCGTACCGACTTGGAACGGTCGCATCCTGATGAACGGCCAGGATGTGACGAAACTCTCGCCGCATGCGAAGGCCAGCCGAGGATTGGTGCTGGTGCCGGAAGGTCGGCAACTTTTTCCTGACATGTCGGTAGAAGAAAACCTGGAGATGGGCGGATATGCCCATCGTGCGCGCAAGCACTTGAAGGAAAACCTGGCGCATGTCTTCGAATTGTTTCCGCGTTTGAAGGAGCGTCGCACGCAGAAGTCTTCCACCCTCTCAGGTGGTGAGCAGCAGATGCTGGCCATGGGCCGCGGGCTCATGCAGCAACCCGTGGTCTTAATGATCGACGAACTCTCGCTAGGCCTTGCACCAGTACTGGCGCAACAGCTTTTTCTCACCCTGAAGACTCTCAAGGAGCAGGGCATTACCATCATCCTGGTGGAGCAAAACGTCCACCTCGCCCTTGCGGTGAGCGACTATACCTATGTGTTTGCCGAAGGGCGTGTCCCGATCCAAGGCGAGTCACAGCAAGTTGCCAGCATGGATGAGGTACGGAAAGCCTATCTGGGGATGTAGCCTATGGCCGATACGATTCCCCCGCCTGCCGAGCTTTCTCCCGAACAAGTCAAGTCGACCCTGACCGGCACAATTGCCGCAGATCGCATCCTTATCCGTCCAATTGAGTTGATCGCTTACGCTGCGGATGCGAGCTTCTATCGCCTGATTCCGAAAGCCGTTGTGCAGGCACAGAATGTCGCCGAGATTCAGGCGCTGTTTGCCTTCAGCCAGCGAATGCAAATACCCATGACCTTTCGTGCCGCAGGAACCAGTCTGTCGGGACAATCCATTTCCGATGGACTTCTGGTGGAAGTTGCCCGCAACTGGCGTGATCTGAGGGTGGAGGAAAACGGCAGAAAGATTCGTGTGCAGCCGGGCGTGATCGGCGCACGCGCCAACCAGGCGCTGGCACCTTATGGGGCAAAGATAGGCCCGGATCCCGCATCCATCGCAACCTGCACGCTGGGTGGGATCCTGTCCAACAATTCCAGCGGTATGTGCTGCGGAGTCGAGCAGAACGCTTACCACACTCTGCACTCAATGAAGTTTCTGCTGCCTTCGGGCACCATCATTGACACATCACTGCCGGATGCCGACCAACAATTTCACGCGCGCGAGCCTCGGCTGGCTGGCGGCGTACTCGAACTGAAGGGGCAGTTGGAACAGAAGGCCGGACTTCGCGAGCGGGTGCGCAGTAAATACCGGATGAAAAACACGACTGGCTACTCGCTGAATGCTTTCCTCGACTTCGACAGGGCAGTGGATATTTTCCAGCACGTGATCATCGGCTCTGAGGGTACTCTGGCTTTCATTGCTGAAGCGGTACTGAATACGGTTCCGGATCTGCCGGTTAAGTACACAGGCCTGCTGTTATTTCCCAATCTGTACACTGCGGCAGCTTCGATTGTGCCCTTGCGCCAGGCGGGCGCCAAGGCGTTGGAAATCATGGACCGCGCTGCTCTGCATTCGGTCGAAAACCAAAGCGGCGTACCCCCTTCCATCCGCACCCTGCCGGACGGAGCTGCCGGTTTGCTGGCGGAGTTTCAATCGGCAGATGAGAAAGAGCGCAGGGAACTGGAGACCGCAGCGGCGGAGGCGGTAGGCGGGCTCAGTCTGTATGAGCCTGCACAGTTCACTCATGTCGCCGAGGAACAGGCTCTGTTGTGGAGGATTCGTTCGGGAATGTTCCCGTCTGTGGGGTCGGTGCGTAAGAGCGGCACCACGGTAATCATCGAAGACGTGGCGTTTCCAGTCGAACATCTCGCCGAGGCAGCTCAAGATCTCACGGTGCTGTTCGGCAAGCACCAATATGACGACGCCATCATCTTCGGCCACGCCAAGGACGGCAACCTGCATTTCGTCATCACGCAGAGCTTCAACCATCGGACGGCGATCGATCAATACGCACGCTTTATGGACGATGTAGTCAAACTGGTGGTCGAGCGTTATGAGGGAGCGTTGAAGGCCGAGCACGGCACCGGGCGCAACATGGCGCCGTTTGTCGCCACCGAGTGGGGCAGTGACGGCTACGAGATCATGCAACAGCTGAAGAACTTGGCTGATCCCCACAACCTGTTGAACCCGGGGGTCATCATCAACGCCGACCGGCAGGCCCATTTAGCCAACCTGAAGCAGTTGCCGTCGGTTGAACCTGAGATCGATAAGTGCATTGAGTGCGGATACTGCGAGCCAAAGTGTCCCAGCCGTGAGCTCAGCTTGACACCACGGCAGCGAATTGTTGTGCGGCGCGAGATGGCGCGCCTGCAGGAGGCCGGTAACCAACCCGATCTCTATGCGGCGCTCGATCGCGAGTTTCCCTATATGGCGCTGAACACTTGTGCTACCGATGGGATGTGCGCGACGGCATGCCCGGTAAGCATTGACACTGGACAACTGGTGAAGCGTTTCCGCAATATTCGCACCTCCGCCCGGGCGCAGCAATGGGCGGTTCGCATTGCCGACAACTTCTCTGTTGCCGAACGTGTGCTGCGCTGGGGGTTACGACTGGGGCATGTCGCGCAAAGAGTCATCGGCGTCGGTGGTATGCGTATCCTGACCCGAGTGATGAAGCGTGTCTCGGGAGACAGCCTCAGCGAATGGATGCCGGATACGCCGTATCCCGCGGCACCGATTCCGAGGACACAGCGAACGGCGGCCCGGGCGGTTTACTTTCCCGCATGCATCACCCGGGTGATGGGGCAGCTACCCGCCGAGCCCAACGATTGGTCGCTGATGGAAGTTACCCTCGAGTTGACCCGCCGCGCCGGAGTAGAGGTGTTCATCCCGGACAACGTCGCGGGCACTTGCTGTGGAACTCCCTTCTCCTCAAAGGGCTTTCCCCGCGCTCATGCCATCACAATCAACGCTGCGATAGAACGCTGTTGGCAATGGTCAGAGGAAGGGAAGTTGCCAATCGTCATTGATACCAGTCCCTGTACCTATGGGTTCAAGACGGGGCGTTCCTGTCTGACGGAAGAAAATCAGCATCGCTTTGACCGGATGCGATTCCTGGACGCTATCGAGTTCGTGCACGACGAACTGTTGCCCCGTCTGGCGGTCAAAACGAAGGCCCGTTCGGTTGTGCTACATCCGGTATGTTCGGTGATCAAGATGAGCGTCGTTGTCAAGCTGGAAGCCATTGCTCACGCCTGCGCCGAGGAAGTCACGATTCCTTTAGACACAGGCTGCTGCGGCTTCGCCGGCGATCGTGGTTTCTTATTTCCTGAATTGACAAAGTCCGCGACCAGACAACAGGCAGCGGAAGTGAAAGCCATGCGACCGGACGGCTGCTACTCCAGCAGCCGAACCTGCGAGATCGGCATGACGCGAGCTACCGGGCAGGTATACCGCTCCTACATGTATCTGTTGGAGAAAGCCACGCGATAGGATGGAGAGGGCGGCTCACTTCTGGATCACTACAGCTTGCCCAACGTAAGACCGCAGGCGAAAGACGCCATTGAGCCGGACCTCGGCTACCATTTGGCGCGCATGGCGCCCCCCTTTCCTGGCATCGTGATACCCTACCTTCTTGCCCACCCCTCGTCTACCACTGCAGACATGGACTCCCATGCAGCCGCCCCCTGGAGCTGTGAATGAGACTGACTCAGAAAACCCTGAAACCTGCCTTTAGATTTTTTGGAGTTTATGCTTTTGGTCTCGCGCTAGTGGTCCTCTATGCGCAGGACACGCCCACCCGGGATACTCATGGAATCGTCGTCGCCAACATGGACCTCTCAGTCAGGTCGGGCGACAATTTCTTTGAATACACCAACGGCGACTGGATCAAGCGCACCGTCATTCCGCCAGACCGGTCCCGGATCGGCGTCTTTACAACTCTCTCTGACTTGAGCGACAAGCGCACCGCTGCGCTGATTGAAGAGGCTGCGAAAGGCAGCCCGTCCGCCGGTTCCAGCGCCGGCAAGATCGCCGATCTCTACAACTCTTACATGGACGAGGCCACTATCGAAGCTAAAGGTCTCGCGCCCCTGCGTCCTCTTCTCGAAACCGTCGCTGCCATCCACAACAAGCGGGAGTTGGCCACGGCTCTCGGGGAAAGCCTGCGGGCTGACGTGGATGCGCTGAATAACACCAACTTTCACACTCCCCACATCTTTGGACTCTGGGTTGCTCCCGGCTTTGACGACCCCGAACACTATGCCGCCTACTTGCTGCAGGGAGGTCTGCAATTACCCGACCGAGAGTATTACCTAGCCGACAACGACCATATGCGAGACGTCCGCAGCAAATATCACACGCACGTCTCAGCCATGCTCAAACTTGCGGGATTCACCGATACCGATGCCCGCGCCGAGCGCATTATTGCGTTGGAGCACGCTATAGCGGAAAAACATCTCAGCCTGTCGGATAACGAGGACATCCATAAAGCCAACAACGCCTGGAAGCAGACGGATTTCGCGGTCAAAGCACCCGGGCTGGATTGGAGTGCATACTTCCAGGCGGCCGGTCTCGGCAAGCAGACCAGCTTCATCGTCTGGCAGCCAACAGCCTTTGCTGGCGAATCCGCCCTGGTGGCGTCTGCTCCCCTGGATACCTGGAAAGACTGGCTGGCCTATCACTTGATTGAAGAGTATGCGCCGGTTTTACCCAAAGCCTTGGCCGAGGAGCGTTTTGCTTTCTTTGAGAAGCTGCTTCAGGGCACTCCCGAACAGCGGCCTCGCTGGCAACAGGGCGTGGTGATTGTCAATCGGCTGCTGGGCGACGAAGTGGGCCAGATTTATGCGCAACGATATTTTTCTCCGCAAGCCAAGGCCCAGGCTCAAGCGATGGTTGGCAACATCATCGTGGCGTTCCGAGAGCGGATTGAAGCGCTCTCATGGATGGATCCGTCCACCAAAGCCGAAGCCCTTGCCAAACTCAACACTCTGTATGTGGGTGTTGGCTATCCGGAAACGTGGACAAACTACTCCGGCTACCAGGTAAAGGCGGATGACATCTTCGGTAACATCCGGCGCGGCAGCCTTTTCAAGTATCACCACGAAACCGCGCGTTTGGGGGCGACCGTCGATCGCAAGGAATGGTCCATGGCCCCACAGACGGTCAACGCTGTTAACCTGCCGCTGCAAAACGCGCTCAACTTTCCCGCTGCTATCCTCCAGCCTCCGTTCTTCGACCCGATGGCCCCGGCAGCAGCCAACTATGGTGCCATCGGCTCTGTCATGGGGCATGAAATCAGCCACACCTTTGACACGGAGGGCAGTGGGTTCGACTCCCAAGGACGCCTACGAAACTGGTGGAAGCCCGCCGATCTCGCACATTTTGAAGCGGCCACTGCTCAACTCGCCGCCCAGTACGACACTTACAAGCCTTTTCCGGGTGTCTTCG
>CAZDYZ010000558.1:0-1789 GCA_964509525.1 uncultured Acidobacteriaceae bacterium | reverse complement strand
GCGCAACACGTTCCTGACATCGCGCACCGGCTTGAAGGCCGCCACGATGTTGCCGCTGGATGACGAAGAAAAAGAGACCACTGTGGCCGTGACCACCCAGACCCCGGAGTCGTTGCTGATGTCCCAAGTTGACCAGCAGCTCATTCAGGGTGCTCTGGAACAATTACCCGTGCATTTTCGGGAGGCCATTATTTTGTGCGATGTGGAAGAAATGACGTATCAGGAGATTGCCGACTTGCTGGGGATCCCTATCGGAACCGTAATGTCGCGGCTTGCGCGGGCCCGCAAAGCCATGCGCCAACTCCTGGAGACCAAAGTTAAGCGAGCTTCCTCATGAGTTGTACCTGGCAGGAAAAACTCGATGCCTACGTGGACGCCGCGTTGCCGGCCGAGGAAACAGCGGAACTGGAAAGTCATCTGCGTTCCTGCCCCGCTTGCGCCGCCGATGCTCTGCAACGGATGCAGTTGAAGCGCACCACGCATCTGGCGGGTGCTCGTTACGCTCCAACTCCGGAGTTTCGGCTCAAGATTCGCCAGATGGTGGCTGAACCAGCCCCCAAGCGACGCCACTGGAGTTGGAGATGGATGCCGCAGTTGGCCACCGCAGCGCTGGTATTGATCGCATTGGCGGTAGGGGGGATCTGGTCGCAACATGCGCAGCGGGAACGGACCCTGGCCGAACTCACCGATCTCCAGGTGGCTACCATGGCCAGCGACCACCCGGTCGATGTCGTCTCCCAGGATCCGCACACCGTCAAACCCTGGTTCGAAGGCAAGTTGCCCTTCACCTTCAATTTGTTCGAATGGGAAAAAACTCCATTCAAGCTGCTGGGGGGGAAAGTCGTTTATCTGCAGGGGAACCCAGGAGCACAACTGTTGTTCCAAGTGCGGAAACACCAGCTCGGTGTATTCGTATTTCCAGACAGCGTCAATGCCGGCGGCCTGATGTCCGGCGAGTCCCGCCATGCCGCATTCAACGTCGAAACCTGGGCTAAAGGCGGCTTGCGGTATTTCGTAATAAGCGATGCCAGCCCGCAAGACGTGCGCCAGCTTAGCGAGCTACTACGTCAGGCCCAGGGGTAGTGAACTGCAAAAAACCTTTTCTTGGCGCGCCGTTGCGTCTTCTGCGGTCAAAAGGTTTTGTCAGCTCGCCACGTTCTCTTCAATCCACTGGAGATACGCAGCGCTACCGGCCTCGATGGGAATCTGAATGCACTCCGGCAACTCATAGGAGTGGAGGTCGCGGATGAGTTCGCTGACCTCCGTAAAGGCTGAGGCCGTGGTCTTGATCAGCAGAAGCCATTCCTCCGCGTTTTCGACCTGGTCTCGCCAGCGGTACACGGATTCGATCGGACCAATTACATTGACACAGGCGGCTAAGCGCTTTTCCACCAGGGCACGTGCGATCCGTTGCCCCTCCTCTTTTGACCCGGCGGTAGTCAACACGACCTTCTTGAGCGGCATGGTTTAAGATTCTAGCAGTCGGCACTTAGCTTTCAGCATTCAGCCATGCTGAGTGCTGACTGCTGATTGCTAACAGTGAGGCAACCATGTCGCAAGCGATCAAATTTGGTACTTCCGGATGGCGAGCGGTCATTGCCGACGACTTGACTTTTGCCAATGTCCGGCGTGCGCTCACCGGCATTGCCCGCTACGTACGTTCCCAGAAAGCGCAGGGGGCCCGTCTCATCGTGGCCCGCGATCCGCGTTTCTTGGGTGAAAGCCTGGTGACGCTGGCTGTGGAAAGGGTCCAGGGGGGCGGCAGCGCGGCGTGGGTGTGGCAGGGCAG
>CAZDYZ010000557.1:0-1829 GCA_964509525.1 uncultured Acidobacteriaceae bacterium | reverse complement strand
GCATCCGGCACACCCACAACCGCGCACTCGACAATCGCAGGATGTTCGCGCAGGACTTCCTCAATCTCCAGCGCCGAAACCTTGTGCCCGCCGGTCTTGATGATATCAATGTTCGTCCGACCCAGGATGCGATAGACGCCTCCCTCGACCACCGCAGTATCTCCGGTGCGAAACCAGCCATCGCGGAAGGCACTGCGCGTAGCCTCCGGCTTGCCCCAGTATTCCTTGAACACGCTTGGGCCGCGTACCTCAATCTCGCCCGCCATGCCCGGGGCAACCACTATCCCGCTCTCGCTGACAAGTTGTATCTGAACGCCGGGCAACGGCATCCCAACGCTGCCGGCCACCCGCTCTCCTCGGTACGGGTTCGATAGCGCCATGCCAATTTCCGTCATGCCATAGCGCTCCAACAAGGTGTGACCCGTGATTTCCTTCCAGCGTTCGAGGGTGCTGACGGGAAGTGCCGCCGAGCCGGACACCATCAAGCGCAACTCCCTACATTTCTGGCTAAGTACTGCGCGACGCTCAGTCGAGGCCGCTTCCCATGCAGTGATGAGCTTCACGTAAATTGTCGGCACCGCCATGAACAGAGTCAGGCCACCGCTGACGATACGTTCCCACACTGCATTGGCGTCGAAGCGTGGCAGCATCTCGCAGGTTGCGCCCGACCACAACGCGCAAGAGACAATATTGATGATCCCGTGAACGTGGTGGAGGGGCAAACAAAGCACAATGCGATCGTCGGCCGACCACTCCCAGGCTTCAGTCAGACTAGTGATTTGGGCAGTAATGTTGTCGTGCGTGGTCACCACTCCTTTGGGGCGGCTCGTGGTACCGCTGGTGTAGAGAATCATTGCGCGCCGCTGGCGGGCGACCTGCGGTAAGGGCACGGTCTGGTACCTGTGATCCCGCTCACAGGACAGTGCACGGACTCCACGTGCCGCGGCAATGGGCGCCAGCAGTTTCTCGGCCAGCGCATCGAAGATGAGTGTCGATGCCTTGGTGTCCTCGATGAAATACTCCAGCTCAGAGCTCGTAGAGTTAAGTGGTAGCGGGACGGCAACCCCTCCTGCCTGCCAGATGCCCCACTGCACTGCCACCCACTCAAAGCTCGGCGTAATCAGATAAGCCACCCGCTCTTCTTCAAGGTCTGCGCGCTGGCCGAGCAAAGTTGCCGCCACGCGCGAGGATCCTTTGAGCAGGTCGTCGTAGGTGAAGGGTCCTCGCGAGTCGACAACGGCTGTGCGTTTGCCGTATGTCTCGGCATGGGCGATGAGAGGGAGAAGGCTGGGAACACTCGGCATACGCCAGACTGTACGTCGTCCAGGCAGCGTTGTCCATGGCTAGACCGGCGCAGATGTGGATCGGCTTCCAATCAACCGGCCATACATGCCGGGCGGGTTGGAATTCCTGAGGAACGAAGATGGCTGAGCAGAAATGGGGAGAGGCATCGCCCGGGTCTCTGTTCGCCGGCTATTCGACCCTTGGCGCGACTGTCCTCGACCCGATGTACTCCTCGATCACCCTTTCCAGGTTCCCCTGTTCGCGCAAGACATACTCGATGGCATCGCGTACCGCACCCCTGCCGCCTTCATTTGGCGTAACGTAGTGCGACTCTGACAGCACTTCTGGCCGCGAGTTCTTGACCGCAATCGCCAACCCGCATAGTCGCATGACCGGCAAGTCGATGACATCATCGCCGACGTAGCAGACCTGTTCTGCCGTTAGTCCTTCTTTCCGCAGAATCTCGTAGAAGGCTGACGTCTTGTCCTGTTGGCCCTGGTAGACGTATTCAATCCTCAGATCGCGTGCGCGCAATGCCACAGTCT
>CAZDYZ010000556.1:0-10124 GCA_964509525.1 uncultured Acidobacteriaceae bacterium | reverse complement strand
ATTCGTTGCTGGCCCGCTTGAACTCAGCCATGTACTTGCCCAACTGGCGCGCCAGGCCGGGCAGTCTTTTGGGACCAACCACCACAAGGGCCAACAGAAAGATGAAGATCATCTCTGGCATGCCGAGATTCATGGTTTCATGATAATGCGAACAGGCCGTTTTGGGATACGTTGCGGTAACGATTGTGTCTGGGGTCAGCTGATCTTCCCAGGCAAGGAGAAAGGCAGACGTTTTGGCAGACGAACAACAATATCTTGGGCATCCATCAAGATGCTGTCGCTTGTTCCTCGTAGCGAAGCCAACGCCCCACCGTGCAACAAGCCCACGTTCATGTGCGATAGAGCATGTCCAAGCTATTGTCGCCAGGGTTGAGCGTTTTCGTCATCCGGATCACGGTAAGTGTGATCCCCTGCCGCAACGGCACCTCGATGTGTTCGGCCTCGAAGTAACCATGGGCCCTGTAGAAGGGCACGCCGGTGAGCGTAGAGCCTAATTCCAGGCGCGTGAAGCCCACTTCAGCGGCAGCCGCTTCCGAAGCCTTCAAAATTGCTGTGCCAATGCCACGCCGTTCCCAGCCTGGGCGCACGAAGAAGGCGCGAATCCGTGCCGCATCGGTGGCGGGATCCAGAAATGCGTCTTCCCTCCCAATGTGGAGGTCGCCGCCAAACAAGGTCTTGCGCCGGCTCCAGCCCCCACAGCCGACAATAATTCCTGCAGCCTCCACCGCAAAATAGGTCTGGTCGCGAATGAGTTGCGTGTCAACCCCGTATACCGTGCGCAGGGCCCACTCGCGCTGTTCTTCTGTGTAGTCGGAGGCCTGCAGGATTCGGACCGAGGCAGCGATCAGCTCTTCGAGGACAGCATGATCCTCGATCTTTGCCCGGCGGAGGCTGATTGCCGTCTCCTTACCCTTCATCGTCGTGCACGGATGCGGAAGCGACCCCATTCATGGAATCACTAACACCTTGCCGAACTGCTCGCTGCTGGCCAGGTAATCGTGGGCAGCACGGGTTTCGCTCAGCGGAAAGGCGCGGTCCACTACTGGCTTCAGCTTCCCGGAGAAAACGTGCTTGAGCACCTCGGTGAGCTCACCCATCGTACCCATGTATGAACCCAGCAGCGAGAGCTGACGCGAAAACAGGAAACGCAGATCCAGGTCACCCTCGAAGCCTGTGGTTGCCCCACAGGTGACGAGAGTGCCCCCGCTTTTCAGCGACTTCAGGCTCTCCTTCCAAGTGGCCTGGCCGACATGTTCAATAACAATATCCACGCCACGTTTGTTGGTGATGCGCCGCACTTCGTCGCCAATCCCCTCCCTGTAATGATGGATGGTGTGGTCGGCACCCAACTCGCGGGCCTTCTCAAGCTTGCGGTCATCGCCCGCGGTGGTGATGACTTCAGCGGAGTACATCTTGCAAATCTGAATCGCAGCCGAGCCGACTCCGGAGCCCGCGCCCAACACGAGCACAGTTTGTCCCACTTTCAACTGCGCGCGGCCGACCAGCATGTGCCATGCGGTCAGAAACACCAACGGTAAACTTGCCGCCTGCTCGAAATCCAGTGTGTCGGGAATAGGGATGACGTTTACCCGCGGAACCGGAATTAGCTCGCAGTTGCCGCCATCGATGCCGTAGCCCAATACCGTAAATTGCGGGCAGAAATTCTGCCGTCCGCTAGCGCACTGCTCGCAATGGTTGCAGAAAACCATTGGTGCCAACAGTACGCGTGTACCTTCGTTGAGATCAGTGATGTATTCGCCGCAGTCGACGATTTCGCCTGCAATGTCGCTGCCCAGGATATGCGGCAATGTTACGCCAGGCAGACCCTTGCGTACCCACAGGTCAAGATGGTTTAGCGCACAGGCCCGCACGCGGACCAGTACCTGGTCCTTGCGGAACACGGGATCGGGAATGTCTTCGTATTTCAGGACTTCTGGACCGCCGAATTCATGAATGCGGACCGCTTTCATGAGTTGCTCCTTTTTCGCGTCGAAGCGCGAACGATGGTCGGAAACCTATGAATGTAGCACGTCAAAGGAGCCCGCTGGCGGCGTCAGCATGCAGTAGTGTTGCAGATCGGTAAGAGCAGGTGACGAAGTTGCCCTTCCCTGTACGGCCGACCGGTTGCGGGGCGTCGACCCCCGAGGTTGCAGATGACAAAACTTACCGGCATGGTGGCGCACCGCTGGGGCCGATGGCTCGTCCTTTGACTTCCCTGCTCTGTGCACCAATAATTGAGTCTGGTTGAGGTATGGATATCTACCAAGAGATCGTAGAGCTACGCAGCGAAGGACGCCGCGGGGCTGTGGCCACCATCACCAACGTGCGCGGCTCCATTCCATCTTTCCAGACTGCGAAAATGTTGGTGCGCGATGATGGCTCAATCGCAGGGACGATTGGCGGAGGCTGCGTGGAAGCCGAGGTGTGGCAGGCAGCTCGGGAGGTGATGGAGGAGGAGAAACCGCGCATCCTCACCTTCAACCTCAACAACAATCCCAGGTATGATTCTGGGCTGGTTTGCGGCGGTACTCTGGAGGTATTCATCGAACCGGTGCTTCCACCCGCGCGACTGTACATCTTTGGCGCTGGCCACGTCGCTTATAACTTATATAAGGTCGCAACCATCGCGGGTTTCGACGTTGTGGTGGTGGATGACCGCGAGACCTATGCGACCCGAGAACGCTTCCCCGACGCTCGCCAGGTCATTGCGGAAGACTTCGACGCGGCAACCGCGCGGCTGAATCCGTCCGAGTCGTCGTACATCGTGATCGTCACTCGGGGGCACCGCGATGACATGCGGCTGCTGCGCTGGGCGTTGAATACCCGTGTGCTCTACCTGGGCATGATCGGCTCGCGGCGCAAGACGATTTCCATTTACAAGGAACTGGAGAAGGAAGGCATTCCCGCTGACAAGTTCACCAACGTTCACGCACCAGTTGGTCTGGAGATCGGCGCAGTTACACCTGAAGAGATCGCCGTCTCCATCGTGGCAGAGATGATTGCGGTGCGCCGGCACGCGCCAACGAACGTCACCGCCAAAATGCATGTTTATTCAACCTCGGAGCACGAGCAAAAGGACGTAGTCGAGAAAAGTAGCTAGCCTACTTGCATCGCGTTTCGCCATAACGAAGTTGTTCTCCGAAGGGCTACCAGCTGTCCTAAGCCTGGCAACCAGAAATCATCGTTTATCTCAACCGATCACGCTGTGAGAGGAGCAGATCACTCGATTCGTCCGAGTGCGCGCCCAATCAGCTACAGAACCAAAAAGGTGATGCTTGTCCGTGAAGCGGAAGATTAGGCGACGCTGACCGGGGGCGACAGCCTTATGAGATTCGAAGCGGCCTCCGGGTTGTGTATGGCCACAAGACTACGACCGGCCATTTGTCCCCCGCAACTATGCTCTGCTATCTTCGAGCCATGGCGCTCGCCCCCAGCATCTGCGGAGTTATTCTCGCCGCCGGGTTTTCCACTCGCATGGGTCGCGACAAGGCATTGCTGCCCTGGCCTCCCGTGGCGGAGGGAACGCCCGTCGCAAACACCTTTTTGGGCGCGACTATCGATCTGCTGCAGACCTACACCGACCTCGTAGTCGTGGTCGCAGGCAAGAACGAGGCCGTTATCGAGCCGGTCGCATATGCCCACGGAGCGTTTGTTACCGTCAATCGAGAACCCGAGCGTGGGCAGTTCAGTTCCTTGCAAATTGGCCTGCGAGAAGTTTTGAACCGCGGGCGTGATGCGGCAATGATCGCACTCATCGATCATCCGCCGGTACTGCCGCTCACCGTGGAATCGCTTCTCGATGCCTTCCTTAACTCTAGCCCTGACGTCTGGGCCGTCGTACCTGAGGCACCTCAGGCAGATCAAATGGTGCACGGCCACCCTATTGTGGTGCGGCGTGAGATGATCGAGGTTTTCTTGCGGGCTCCGGTCGATGCGACGGCTCGCGACGTCGAGCACCAGTATCGGGAACATATTCAGTACCTACCGGTAAAAGATCCGCGTGTAGCCGCCAACATCGATACCCCGGAGGACTACGACCGTCTCTTCAGTTCCGATCTGATTTCATCGGAGAAGCGGTCTTGAGGCTGGTCGAACTGCGCGGCCAGGCTCTTCAATTCATTGAGTCAGTCCTTGCGCTCAAACCCGCTGTTGTTGTCTTCGATTGCGACGGAACCCTCTGGAGCGGTGACGCGGGCGCCGACTTCTTCTACTGGGAAATTGAACGTGGTCTTGTGAGTCACGAAGTCGGTGAGTGGGCACGCACCCGTTATAAAGAGTACGAAGCCGGCAAGGTGACCGAAGAGCAGATGTGCGGTGAGATGGTCGCCATGAATCGGGGCGTCTCACATAAGGCTCTGCAGCAAGCTGCTGAGTTGTTCTTCGACGAGATCGTCAATCCACGCCTGTTTCCGGAGATGCTGGAGCTGACGCGACGCTTGGCAGCTCAAGGATGTGATATCTGGGCGGTTTCCTCTACCAATAGTTGGGTGGTGGAAATTGGCGCTAGGCGCTTCGGGATCGCACCGGATCATGTGCTGGCGGCCTTGGTTTATCTCGACAACGGATATGCCAGCGATCGCCTAATCCGCGTGCCGACGGACGAGTTGAAGGTCACTGCAATCCGCGAGGTAATTGGCAAGCCAGTGGACGCGGCTTTCGGCAACTCGTTGCACGATCAAGCTATGCTGCAGATCGCAAAGTATCCATTTTGCGTCAATCCCAATGCTGACCTGGAGCGGATCGCGCACGAGCGCGGGTGGACACTGTACTGGCCGGAAAGCAGTCACCGTTGGTCAGCCACCGGTTCTCAACCCGGAGAGCGCATCGTGTCCACGAAGTGAAAGGATACTCCGGCAATTGTCACTTATTCTGGCGACGCGACGAAGAACAGATTGCTCTCCAGTTCTTCTTCGGATTGGGCAAACAGGTCGATCCAGCCTTCCAGCGGCAACGAGTCCACAGGGAGATGTTCGCGCCAGATGGAGAAGCGCAAGCGGATGCGGCTTCCTTGCTGGGCTCCAATCAGCTCGAATGGAAGGCGGAACTCGAAGATCTTGGCCAGCGCAACCTCGGCTGCGTTGGCCTGGGCATTATTGTTTCCCACGGAGAAGCTCGCCAGATTGTGCTCTTGCTCGTTAGCCAGCGTCCAAGCTTGCAAGGTCTTCCCTTGCGCATCGGCAGTGAGTCGATAGGTATTTACCCGTGACTTGCGATCGCGTCCAACGCGCCGCACTTCGATGTTTACAACGAGACGATAGGCACCTTCGGGCAGGGTGCGATGAAAATCCAATCGTCCCGATATGGAATCGGCGTCGAGTCCGGCATAGACCGCGTCAAGCAGAAATTGTTTGCCGTGCATCGCCATGGTGCGCTGGTCCGAGGAGTAGCTGGCAGCACCCATCCATTCGAAATAGCCGCTCACCAGGCCGTCTACGCACGCACGAACGTAGGCGGTCTGGGGAAGATAGCTAGGACGCACCACGCCTGTGATAATTGGTGTGTTCAGTTCCTCCGGCGGAACACCCTCCAGCGCGTGGTAGACGTTGGAAAGATGCTTGCGGTAGAGTTCGTCGAAGTCCCGGTCATTGGCAGAATGATGCTCGGGGCCGTACCACCAGTTCCAGTCGCTGCCCTCGGCAATCAGCAACTCCTCCCAGGCAAGCTTGCGTTGTTTAGCCGAAACACGGTGCGAGTGGCGATCATAATAGTCGCGCGCTTCGGCCAACAAGTCCCATGAGAGGTTATCTTCCGCAGACCCGATCCATACATCGAGGTTGGCATTGATCCACGAACCCGGGACGATCCGTTGCAGGCTCCCGAAGTCGCTTTCCTTATGTCGGGCGATCGCTTCGCTAATGGTGATTGGCTCAATCTGTGAATCGCGCTGCAGTGCGTCGTAGAAGCGGCGCAGGAATTCGCGCCCCGACCCCGGATAGTACTCCCAGGCATTCTCGCCATCAAGAATGATGGATACGACTGCCGCTTTTCCCTTTTGCAAAACTGCTTGCGCGGAATTCTTAATGCTCCAGATAAGGTGATCAGCAGCTTCCTGTGCCGCCATTCCGGAATAAACAAAACCAATGAGGTCGGAAAGATGGTGATCCCGGAAGACCAGATGCATCCTTGTCGTGTCTTTCTCGTAGCGGTAGATATTGTATAGACGCTCTGCTCCTTCGTTGTGAAGGTTGTCACCATCATGGCGGGCAAAATTAAAACCCAATGAGCGCCCCAGAACGCCTTCATCAGTCGCCATCCACTGAATGCCCAGCCTGCACGCCCTCGTCACTGCCTCTTCCGAAACGCTTCCTTCCGATGGCCATAATCCCTTGGGACGAATGCCAAACAGCGACTCGTGCGAATCGAGCGCGAGCTGAATCTGTAGGCTGGCGTCATCGGGATGACGGAACCGTCGAGTGGGGAGATTCAGTCCGGGCGAAGATTGCGCGCCGACGTTGGTGTCGCAGAGCAATGGCAGAATCGGGTGGTAGTACGGGGCCGCAGAAAGTTCAACCCTTCCGCTCGCGGCAGCTTCCGCGTAGGCTGGCAGTACCAGGGCCAGAATCTCACGCTGCTTGGTGATTACGAGTTGTTGGTCGTCGACGGTGAAGTCTTCGCCCTTGCGCACTAGCGCGGCAATATCGGGCTCCGCTAGGAAGTATTCGTCGAACCACGCCAATTGCGAAAGTACCTGCAGGTCGCCATAATCACGCGACACAAAATACGAATCGGGACCTTCGGGACGCTCACAGGTGGCCCGGTAACGCTCCCACAGCTCTCGGTATCGCGGATAGCGCGCAATCATGTTGACCGGATTGGCTTGGAACAGATAGCGCAACGCAAACTGCCGGTCCGACGGAGTCAACTCGTCGGGCGGCTTTGCCACCACCTCAAAAAAAGGATCGTGCGCCTGCCCGGAGACATAATCCTGGATTTGATTGACGAGGGAAGGGACAAGGTTGAAGTTCTGATGTACCCGGGGAAACTCGTCCAGGAGCTTCACCATCCCGTAGTAGACCTTAAGAGCATGGAGCCGCACCCACGGCAAGCGATACTCGCCGGTAACCATGTCTTTGTAGAACGGCTGATGCATGTGCCAAAGCATCACCAAGCGGATGTTCGGGAGACCGTCGTTCATTGCGGAGATGCCTTCGCCGCACAAGTGTAACAGGACATAAGATCACATGGTGCCGGCGGCGCGTGAGCGTTTCCAGGCTTTGGGACAAGGTGGAACGCGCATGAAACTCGCAGCCGCGAGTCATTTCCCGCCGGGTCTATGATTTCGCTAAACTAGAGTCTAATGCGGATCCTCACTCGCTACATCTTGAAGGAAGTTAGCTCGCACGCTCTGCTCGGGGTGGCGCTGTTCACTTTCATCATCTTCATGCGGGACTTGGGCCGGCTACTGGAGCTGATCGTACGCAACGGCACTCCGCTACCCAGCGTCGCAGAGATTTTCCTGCTCACCCTGCCGGCGACGTTCACGATTACCCTGCCCATGGGAGTGCTGGTTGGCATCCTGGTGGGACTCAGTCGGCTTGCCGCGGACAGCGAAGTAACAGCCATGCGGGCCAGCGGCCTGGGCGTGGGAATGTTCATTCGTGTTATCTCGCTTTTTGCAGTTGCAGCATGGATGCTGGGCATGTTGAACAGCATTTACGTTGCGCCGAAGTCGGCGGTCGCCCTTGATCAATTGCAGGAACGCCTCAGGTCGTCACAGGCATCGTTCGAAATCCAGCCGCGTGTCTTCTACGAAGAGTTCAAAGATATCGTGCTCTACGTCCAGGACGTGGTTCCCTCCGGTGACCGGTCCTTGTGGCGCGGCATATTTCTAGCTAACATCAGCAATCCAGCTTCGCCAAAGATTACGCTGGCGCAGCGGGGGGCGCTGCTGAGCGACTCTCCCGACAAACTGCGTTTCCATCTCGAAGACGGCACCCAACAGGAGATGATCCCCGAAGCAAAGGATCAGTATTCCATCACCACCTTCGAAAGCACCGAGATTCCGCTGCAATTGCCCAGCAGCTCCGACCGTGCCCCTCGCGACCTACTTCCGATAGCCGAATTGGGGTTACGCGACCTGCTCAAGAATGCAGCCCTGGAACAGCAGACTGCGGAGCGGCTTCGGTCATCCGATCCGGCCACGGCGGGGTCTCGCCAGTTGGCGTCTCGCTACTACCAGATTGAATTCCAGCGGCGCTTCGCACTTCCTGCGGCCTGCCTCGTGCTGCCAATGGTCGGTATACCTCTCGGCTTGTCTGCGCGCAAAGGAGGGAAAAGCACCGGCTTCGTGCTTACCATTCTGCTGGTGTTCATTTACTACTTCTTTTCTCTCACCGGCGTTTCGATGGCCCGACAGGGAAAACTGACGCCCTGGGAAGGCGTCTGGGCGGGTAATTTCTTCTTCTTTCTTTGTGGCCTTGTCCTGTTGTGGCGAGTCGACCGCATGCCGATCGAACTCGGAACGCTAGCCGGATTCTGGAATCCGCTCAAGGCGAAGCTGCCCGTTCTTGCAGGCCAGCAGCGGAGGGGAACCCGGAAGTACGAGGCTCCGACCCATTCAGCAGCTCACAAGAGCCGCTTCAGCGCTCGGTTCCCCTTGATCCTCGATGAAATGATCCTGCGTGACTTCGCCTTGTACCTGGCGATGATCATTGCCACCTCCCTGATCATTGTGCTCGTCTTCACCTATTTCGAGTTGCTGACTGACATCATGCGCAACCGGATCCCGGCGATTATCCAGGCCGAGTACCTCTGGGACGTGAGTCCGTCTCTCATATACCTGATCGCCCCGCTGGCGGTAATGCTGGCGGTGCTCATCACCTTCGGGCTGATGGAAAAGTCAAGCGAGCTGACGGCAATGAAAGCCAGCGGAATGAGCATCTATCGCGCGGCCCTTCCGGTGATTGTGCTCTGTGCCTTTTTTGCCCTGGGACTGTTCATTTTCGATCAGCTTTATATTCCGCGGACCAACCGAGAGCAGGAAATCCTGCGCAATCAGATCAAGGGCAAGCCCGCTCAAACCTATTTGCAGGCTGATCGCAAGTGGATTTTCGGCCAGAACAACGAAATCTATTACTACCAGGCTTACGACCCCGATACTGATCGCTTTGGCGGAATCTCGATCTTTGAGTTCGATCCCAATACCTTTCAGCTCACCCGCCGCATCCACGCGGAACGCGCACACTGGGAGGAGAGGCTGAAGAAATGGGTCTTCGAGACAGGTTGGGTTCGGACGCTGAACGGCGCTTCCATCCGGGACTACACCACCTTCGACGTAGCAACCTTCAACGAGCTGCATGAAGACCCCAGCTACTTCAAGAAGGAGGTGAAGCAGTCCTCGGAGATGAACTACGAGGAACTGCGGCGCTACATCGACGACTTGCAGCAGAGCGGCTTTGACACAGTGCGACTGAAGGTGCAGTTGCAGAAGAAGATCGCCTTCCCCCTGATCACCCTGGTAATGGCCATCCTGGCAATTCCGTTTTCGGCCTCAGGGCGTCGTAGTGGTGCGCTGGCCGGAGTGGCCATCGCTATCGGGGTTGCGATTGTGTACTGGGTTACCGCCGGGCTGTTTGAGGCCATGGGAGCTGCGAATCAACTCCCCGCGGTAATGTCGGCCTGGGCGCCAGATTTCATCTTTGCCTTCGCTGGAGGGTATTTACTGCTCAGGGTACCAACTTAACTGGAGGGGCAACGAGCATCAACTTCTCTGGCTGCTCATCTAAGATAGGTCACTGCTGAGTACAAGGTGTTGATCGCCTGCCAATGTTCAAGAACCTACGCCCGCTATTTCCTTACCTGCGCAAGTACAGAGCGACCTTCTGGGTGGGCGCTTTGTGTGTGCTGTGCAACAACTGCGTATGGATTCTATTTCCGCTGGTGATTCGCCGCGCCATTGATGACCTGAACCAGAGCGTAACCCTCCATAAACTGCTGACCTACTCCGGGTGGCTGCTTACCGTCGCCGGGACCAAAGCCGTCTTCCAGTTCCTTACTCGCTGGATCCTGATTGGCGCTTCGCGCGAAATTGAATTCGATCTGCGCAACGACCTGTTCGCCCATCTCGAGCGGCTCTCCTACAGCTTCTATCAGCGAACGCGCACAGGCGACATCATGGCGCGCGC
>CAZDYZ010000555.1:0-6885 GCA_964509525.1 uncultured Acidobacteriaceae bacterium | reverse complement strand
CTGGACCGAAGCCGTGCTCCACTCCTTCGGGGCAAGCCAAGGCTGTATCAACGTGGGCGCCTATCCGTTCGGGGGATTAGTCTTCGACCAGACCGGTAACCTCTATGGAACAACCTACGGGCTAGGGTACAACGGGTGCGGGATAGTATTCGAGCTGTCACCCCAAGGCAGCGGCTGGGATTTCACGAGTATCTACACTTTTTCCGTAAGTGGACCCACAGCTACTTTGGCCATTGATTCCGCGGGCAACCTGTACGGCACAACGCCATACGGCGGTAACTTTGGCTATGGCAACGTCTTCGAGCTGTCGCCCTCGAGCGGCGGGTGGACGTACGCCGATATGTACGACTTTACCGGCGGTAACGACGGAAAGGAGCCATGGGGCGGTGTGGCTGTGACCGGCCCGGGTGGATACCTTTACGGCACGACGATGTCGGGAGGAACAAACGCCGACGGTGTCATTTACCAGATTGACCTTGGCGCCCGCTAATGCTCGTAACGATTGCAAGTTGCGGGCATTCCCCGACGCTAAGCGGCGGAGCAAAAGTAAAAGCGAGAGCAGACCTCCATCACCAAGTGGAGGTCTGTGGGTCTCTGCAGATCTTGAGTCTTTTCCCGCCTGGCTTCGCGGCAATAAAACTCATGCTAGGGGCGATAATCGTCTGGACATACCGGCACACGTGCCGCAGCGCCACCATCAACCGAGGCGTTCATGCCATCTGTCAAGTTGTTTTGCTGCATCCTCAGTCTCGCCGTTTTAGTCGCTGTGCCCGCACGGACTTTTTCGCAGCCAACTCCGTCGATTCAACTCATCGTGATCGGCGCAAGCACTGTACTTGACGGCAGGGGGCACGTCCTGCATAACGTGCGCATCGTAGTAAAGGATTCCAAAATATTTGCCATCGATCCCTTACCCGGGCCTGTGACCTACGACCTGCGTGGAATGACGGTGTTACCGGGCTGGATTGATGCGCACGCGCACATCACCTGGATCTTTGGCAACGACGGCAAGAATGCCGGAATGACAGGAACGACTCAGGAAGACGCCTATAAGGCGGCGTCGAACGCCTGGGTCACACTGATGGCGGGCTTCACCACCGTGCAAAGCGTTGGCGCGCCCAACGACCTTCCGCTTCGCGAGGCCATCGCGGAAGGGAAGATACCCGGGCCGCGGATACTAACAGCCGTCGAACCGCTGGTAGGGAAAGGTGAGGCTACGGGCACACCTGACGAGATCCGCGCATACGTGCGGAAGCAGAAGGCAGCGGGTGCGGACGTGATCAAGATTTTCGCTTCCCAGTCCATCCGCCAGGGCGGAGGCATGACGCTTTCGAAAGAGCAGTTGGCTGCTGGTTGTGAGGAAGCCAAAAAGCTGGGCCTGCGTACTTTAGTGCATGCGTACAAAGACGCAGTCCGCGCGGCGGCATTTGCGGGATGCACCGAAGTGGAACACGGCACCCTCGCCACCGACGACGACTTGAAGGTTTTGGCGCAGAGGGGCACCTACCTGGATCCGCAATGTGGTCTCATCATCGAGACATACGTCGAGCACAAGCGGCAGTACGTCGGCACACCGGGCTACACCGAGGAAGGACTGGCGGCCATGGAGAAGATAGCTCCCACTGAGCACGAGTTTTTTCTGCACGCGGTGCGCACTCCGGGACTGAAGCTCGTGTTTGGAACTGACGCCGTGGCCGGTGCACACGGTCGCAACGCCGAGGAATTCATCGACCGTGTTCATGACTGCAGTGTGGACCCTATGGCTGCGATGGTCTCGGCCAACTCGCTTGGCGCGGAAGCGCTAGGCATGGCCGACCAGATTGGTTCGATCGCGCCCGGACTTCAGGCCGATATCATTGCGCTTGACGGTGATCCACTGACGGACATCGCTGCCGTGAGACGCGTGGTCTTTGTAATGAAGGGAGGCGTCGTATACAAGAATGTCAGACCTGGCGCAATCCCGATTTACGGGGGCGTGCAGCCCTGATGGGCCGGTGGCGATCGTAGGCTAGGGTCTGATTCTGATGGTCGGCGGATCGAGCAAAGCATACCTATGAGCGAGACAATTCACTGCGTCGTTACCGGGCAGACCAAATCCGGAAAGTCGGTGATCGTGAGCCACGCGCCGGTTCAGCCGCTAACGGTGGCAATGATGCCAGGGTGCGAGTTCTACCGTTTATGGGGTAGCGACGCCACTCCGGCGCTCCCATCTGATGGCACTCCGACCGAGCAGCCTCAGTTTTTTCCGCCGAAGAACGGCTTCCGCTTCGGTGTGTTTACTCTGCCACCGGCAACCAGTGCCAGCGCTGAGCAAGCGCCCGCTCCGGCTGAACTGGAAGAAATGCGGCAGAAACTGCCCGGCGCACTGGAGGTCTTGGAGCCCGACCATCCTGGCATGCACACGACCGACTCGGTGGACTTTGATGTCGTTGTCTTCGGCGAAGTAGCGTTGGAATTGGACGATGGAGCCGAGGTCATGCTCAAAACTGGCGATTGTGTCATTCAGAACGGGACGCGCCATGCTTGGCACAACCGATCCGCTGACAAGTGCGTGATTGCTTTTTCCCTCGTCGGCGCGGAACGCAAACGAACACCTTAAGCATATTCGAAGCGGCGATGACGGTGCTCGATGGCAGTGAGAATGCCCGTACTTCTACGACGGTGATGCCACGGTGGGCTAACTGGCACCAACCTCAACTATCCAACCTTAAACGTCCCCAGGTTGCTTTTTACTTGTATTCAGTTATATGTTGCTGATCTGAAAGGGCAGGATTTCGGGAGGGCGCATCGGCCGCGACGATAAGGTGGTCGGTCTGCCGTACACTGAGATCATCATCCGAAGTCCGATCCTGTCTTTTGCATGCTCGACTATCGCGTAGGCAAGCTTTGCTTAGCTCTTCTCCTCACACCCGTAAATCTGTTCGCGGGCTTGGAGGAGATCATGAACTGCGCGCTGCGGTGATCATCGTGGAGGTCGGATGAGCGAACAGATCGAGAAGAGCCTGCTGCACATCGACTTCGCGACCTTGACCGCGCGGAAATACACAGCCTCACCAGCCGCATGGGAGGACCAGGTAGTCTACTTTCTGCTCGTGGACCGATTCTCCGACGGAAACGAACGTGGTGGCTACCGCGATGATAACGCGAATCCCGTGCTATCGGGGACCACACCTCTCTATACCGAAGATGACCCCGGACGTATTGACTACGACGATTGGTTACGAGCTGGCAACACCTGGCAGGGTGGAACCATCGAGGGTTTGAAGAGCAAGTTAGGTTACCTGAAACGTTTGGGCGTCAGTGCGCTTTGGGTGAGCCCGGTGTTTCGCCAGGTTGTGTTCGAGCCGACCTATCACGGCTACGGTATACAGAACTTTCTGGATGTCGACCCGCATTTTGGCACACGTGAGCAGTTACGCGATTTTGTCCAGGCTGCCCACAATCATGAAATCTACGTGATTCTTGACATCATTGCCCATCACACGGGAAATGTTTTCAGCTACGATGGTGATCGTTATCTGGTCCACGATACTAACACCGGCCGGACTTACTACGATCCGCGTTGGGATGGGAATCCTTACAAGGTGCGAGGATTCAACGATCGTCACGGCCAGCCAAGCATAGCCGGGAACCCGCCGGATCGCGTTGCGTTGGAAGCATCGTGGCCTGATGGGGCTATCTGGCCTTCCGAATTCCAGAGCCTGTCCAAGTTCCGCTGTAGCGGACATATTAACAACTGGGACTACAACCCTGAGTATCTCGAAGGCGACATGTTTGCCCTGAAGACGCTGGATCTTTGGGCCGAGCAACAGGACCAGGATCGACAGATCTCGTCCGCCCTAGCCTGCCTGGTGCTGACCTATTGCTTCTGGATTGCGTACGCCGACATCGATGGGTTTCGCATCGACGCTGCCAAGCACATGGGCATTCAAGCGTTGCGTACTTTCTGTGATTCCATACGTGAATTCGCCGAGAGCCTCGGCAAGGAGCGGTTTCTCCTGGTGGGGGAAATCGGCGGCGGCCGGGAGGAAGCATGGGAGGTAGTGCAACATACTGGCCTCGATGCCGCCCTGGGCATTGAGGACGTGCCGGGGAAACTGGAACGAATGGTTTGCGGCATGGGAAACCCTGAGGAATACTTCTCGCTGTTCCGGAATTGGATTCTGGACGACACAGGGCAACACCGCTGGTACCGCAATAATGTTGTGACCCTGGTGGATGATCACGACCAGGTGCGCAAAGGGGGAAGCAAGATACGCTTCTGCGGAGACCCACAATATTCTGATCTGGCTTTCAATGTGGTCGCCAGCCAACTGACTACCATGGGTATTCCGTGCATTTATTACGGAACTGAACAGAAGTTCGACAGCGGAGGCCGTCCGAGCGGCTTGGACACAGTTCTGCGGGAAAGCATGTTCGGTGGCGATTTTGCTGGAAAGTGCACGCGCGGGCGTCATTTCTTCGACGAATCCGGACCGCTGTACCAAGCCCTTGCCAGGCTAATTGAACTGCGTAAAGATCTCCTTGCCCTTCGCCGCGGGCGGCAGACGTTGCACCAGATTTCAGGAGACGGAATCAGTTTTGGATTTCCCCAGGTTATGGGCGACAAAATGCGGTCGATTGTGTCCTGGTCGCGGATTCTAGTTGATCATGAGGTACTGGTGGCATTCAGCACAGACCGAGAACACCCGTTGATCGCCTATTCCACAGTGGCGTCAAGATTCCGCTGCGAGCAGGACAGCTTGAAACTGGTTTTCTGGCATGCTCCTCGCGCTGTAACGCCCCCGCCTGCTGAGGTCCAAGTCCAAGACCGGGGCGGTATTCTAGCGGTTCACCTGAGCTTGCCGCCTGCTGGCTTTGTCATTTATCAGGCCCCATTGGGCCGGCAAGCCCTGGGTTCACGCCAGTCCATTTTAAGTTGACTTAGCGGCCCGTCTTCGCTGCTTCATGCCGTAACGTCAACTCGCTCGAATTGCGCGTCAGTTGTAGCGGTACTGCATCTGGTGAGTAGTGGAGGGAAGAAGCAATCGGTAGCCGCAGCTAGTTCAGCCTACCCGGCCAGGAATATTGTCAGGCCGTCCGACAGGCTAACGTACTTTCCGCCGAACCCGCCGTCAGCGCCATCTCTATCGCTGCACTTCGGTGATTCGTGACTTGTAATCGGAGCCAAGAATATCCCCCGATGCGGGAGCTTGTCTGCTCGCTCCGAAAATTGCATATGCCACTTAAGGTAGTGACCTTCCCAAACCTGACGGCCGAGTCCTTCTGGTTAGGCAGCGGTGTGTTCTTGTGCGTAACCGGTCCGAAGCCCGTCTCGGGTTTGCCTCTCATAAGCCAGCGGTTTCTGGGGTTCCGATCGGCGCTTGCTGAAAACCAAGAGCTCTCAAGCGGCGTTTAGCTTGTCTAAAAGGGGGAATGCAGACTTAGCAGGTGATTTTCGATGAAACGAGAATTACCACCGAATCAGACCGTCACGATCTTCCACCACGACCACCTCGTAGTGGTCTAACATCGGCATCAGGAGGTTTTCGAGTTCGCGCTTCCAAAGCTCGCCTTCGTAAAACTTTGCTTTCATCGGCTCACGTGAAGGGAGATCAGGGAAGCCGCGCATGAAGAAGAATGTGTCCGGATCTTCGATAGACAGAAATGGACCTAGTATTTTCATCCCGATTTCGGCATGCGCTGGGATACTCTTGGCGCGGAAGAGCTCAAGGAACTGAGAGCGCTTTCCCGACTTCGTCTTGTACGTTCGCATTTCAATGATCATTGGGACGTCTCCGCCAGCATATTGCGCGGCGACTGTAAGAAAAGCAAGGCCACACTTTGCGGTTCAATCAACTGAGCAGCTTAATGCGGATGATTTTCTCGCTAAATCTCACCCACTCCGCGGTCTGGTTCCACAACCTCATCAAGAGTTCAATCGTCTCGGAATCAGTGTTCTATCTACGGCTGCCCACTACTGTTGATTCCCATCAAATCGTGAGCTTGGGCAACAGGGCAGAGCCGGCGTGTAGGTTTGCAACGACCAGGCCCCCGCCGCAGGGAAAGATCCCATCTCCCGGAACAGGAACAAGCAGCCAGATAGCCTAACCTCCGGCCAGGGAGCGACAGAAGTCACCTCGAATCGTGTCTTTCCGATTGGGTTGACCATCAGCCGTTTCGGCGCAATGCGAGAGTAGGTAATCTACCTACCCTCGTTCGCTTCACTCACACTCCTTTATATTCCCGGTACCGCTGCGAAGGCGATGCTAAGACTGCTCGCTGAACAGGGTGGACTGCATCCCTGACCTACGATTTCCCCGAAATCATTAATTTCTTGAGCAGCTTGCAGGTACAGAGGTGAGTCAGGCGAAATGAGGCTGTTAAGGTCCGTCATCACGCCGTTTTGCCAGAGGAAAGCACGCTGGTTACCATTGGCATTGATCGAGACGCCTACCACTTGGCCCTGATTGTTAATACCCAATGCTTCGCTGAGGGCATCACCTGGAAGGGTGCCCAGGTCTTGAATCCCACCGCCGTGGGTCCAGAGAAAAGCGTGGAAATTCGGGTTTTGGCCGTTGTTGTCACCGGGAAGGTCGGAAAACCCGACGACCTGACCGCGGTTATTGATGGCCATTGGGGTGTTCCACCCTGCACCCCCCAAACTGCCCAGGTTTGTGACTGTGCCGTTGCGCCACAGCAAGGCATGCTCGGCGCTCAGCTGTCCAACAGCATTCTGGCAAATGCCAGAAATGCCGACGACCTCGCCCTGGTCATTGATACCGGTGGCAGCTCCATCGGGGTCGCCGGGAAACGGTGGCAGTTGTTGGATCTGACCCGTTCTCGGTTCCCAGATGACAGCCTCGAACTGCAGAACCTGAGGAGGCACGCAGGTTGGATCGTGAT
>CAZDYZ010000554.1:0-2847 GCA_964509525.1 uncultured Acidobacteriaceae bacterium | reverse complement strand
AGGGTTGTTCTGAATGGGAATCTCACAGATCGATGCGCCGTAGCCCGAGGCCAGAGCCGGGATGAAGCGGTGCATCTCACCATAGAGCGGTAATTGAGAGAGCAGATCGCGGCGGTAAGCCTTAAACGTCGTTCCAAAATCGTGGATGTCGACGCCGCTGAGCTTTGCCATCAGCCAATTGGCGCAGCGGGACGGAATCTTCCGCAGCCACAAGTTGTCGATGCGGTGCTTGCGCCAGCCGCTCACAATGTCGTAGCCCTCTTCGAGCTTCTCCAGGAACTTGGGAATCTCAGCCGGATCGTGTTGAAGATCGCCATCCATGGCGATGACATACTCGCCCGTGCAATGCGCGAATCCCGCGGCCAGCGCTGCGGTCTGGCCGAAGTTCCGGCGCAGCCGGACGACGGTCACGCAAGGGTCGATCACCGCGAGCTCGCTTAGTAACTTGAACGTGCGGTCCTTGCTTCCGTCATCGACAAAGACGAACTGATATGGACAACCGACGCTTTCGATAACTGAATACAACCGAGAGTAGAGTTCGGTGACGTTGTCCTCTTCGTTATAAAAGGGAACAACGATCGAAAGACTCGCTGCTGTCTTGAGATCAGGCATGGTACACCTTCCTACTGAAGGCTTGACCCATCGCCTTAAGCCACTCCCGATCATGCGCGTTGAGCACTAGCTGGGGCTCATCCTCCAGTTCGTTAAGTAGTTCACAGAGCTCATAGGCAAAGTCCCAATCCTGATGGCAGACACCTAAGACATCTCGTCCATCGCGTTGGATCGTTGGGACACCGTTCAGTGATTTTGTGGAGTACATCTCGACTCCTTCGCTTGTACTTGAGTTCGCTGGCCGCGGGCTCCGCAGCGCTTCGGTCTCAAGCTCAGTTCGATTGAAGACCGCAGCCCTACAAAGGCATTTGGCTTGCCAAAGACGCCGGCGCAGCAACTCGCTGCATTGCCGCGACTTGGAGGTCTGTGTGGCCCGCCACCCGTGCCCACATCGCGGCAGTGACCTCGAAAGGTCATGACAGCAGGCGGGCAGACGTCAGGATTGTCAAAAGGGCCAATATCTTAGCTAATCGCCGAGTTGGCAGGTCACCTGCGTTCACAAGGACGAATCCGGTTCTGCGCTGGAGGAATCGAGCTTGCTTGCTGATCTCCACACACGTACGGAAAGCGAATTGCTAGAAATGTTGGCGACGGCACATTCGACCGTCAAAGAAGTGTCAAGACTTGAACAGAAATGGATCCGCGAGGAGGTCGAGAGACCGACGCCGGCAACGGAGCGCGCGCCTATTAATAAAGGAGTACTTATGGCGAGACTTGTAAACGTTCTTGATTTCCTGTTCGGCTGCCACCACGGTCATCTGAGCCGGGTTTTCACTCTCGAGGGTCAGTCCTACCGCGTGTGTTGTGACTGTGGGGCGAGATATGGGTATTCGTTGGAGACTATGTCGATCAAGCGCCGGCTGCCTGTGCTTCCGGCATTGACCAGTTTCCGCATTGCTTGAGAGACCACAATGAGGGAGTCCCTTTCAGCTTCGCGCGGGATGAGGAGATTCTCACATGGTGACATAAGCCGGATCAGGGCGGAGTACCCGAGAGGCGAGTGATGAAAACAGAGGCCTATTTGAAAGCTGTTCGAGTTGACGGAGAAGTGCTGGTGCTTCGTTGTTGGGCCTGCGGGACTGAGCACTGCGTGAATGTTGAGCTATGCGCTCCGGAAGAACTCGCTCATATGGTCTGCAGCAAAAGCGACTGCGGGATGAGTATGTTCCTGGTGAATGAGGTCGTCGTCTACGACCGCGCCAGAAGACAACTGTAGACCAATGAACGGAGCGCCCTATTGGCTGCTCATTCGAGGGTTCTGGAAATGAAAAGAAGTGAGCCAAGCGCGCAGTTTTGGACGGTGCTGGCTGCTGTTAACGTCGTGGCACTCATCTATCCGGTCAAACTTTGGCATCGTGCCGAAACCACTGGTGAAAACCTCTTCGTGGCATTTGCACTCTTGGGTTTTGTTTTTGTGTTGATGGTGGTTGATGCGCTCAGCATCGTGATTGCGGACGTGATCGGCAATACCAAGCGCTCCGGCGATCAGCCAAAAACTTTCCGCTGAGAACGGTCTGCCGACTGAAGCGCGCGCAAGAAATCGGGTTGAATGTGATGGCGGCGAATGTCGAATATCGCGACCCTTGGTACCTTTTCGCTTGCCATTGAGCCATCGCTCCGATTTTAGTGCCCGTACTTTAAAGCATCTTTGTGCCGGATTTGAAACTGATCCGCTAGGACGGGATAATCAAGTGTTCCATAACATGTGGAAGTAGACGTAATGCAATGAGCAGGCTTGGTCTCTCGCAGCTTGCTTGTCGCTGAAAGCGACACTTCAGAGAGGATTTATGCGATGTCTTCTTCTTGTCTTCAACATCAGGAGAAAACGGCTTTGGGGGACGATCTCGCTGCGCACCTTGGCCATCTGCTCGAAGGAACAGGGATGAACCCCTCCGATTCCGGAGGGACCATTACCTTTGCGGGTCGTGATCCGCTTTTTCCGAGCGCGGTGCGGTTGGGTTCGGCCTTTGCACTCGCAGCGATGGCTGCGGCAGTTGGGGCAGCTGCCATTTGGCGGATCCGTACCGGACAAGGCCAGGATCTCTTCATCGACTTGCGCAAGGCAGCTCATGGCATCAACCCGGAGTTGACATTTCATCCGACGCTCAATGGCTGGCCCTATCCCAATCCGATCGGCAACCTGCATCCGTTCTCCGTCTTTCCTTTCCAAACGAAAGATCGGCGTTGGGTGTATCCGTCGGGGGTGTATCCGGCCCAGCAGTTCGCCTGGACGAG
>CAZDYZ010000553.1:0-1932 GCA_964509525.1 uncultured Acidobacteriaceae bacterium | reverse complement strand
AGGCAATGATGTAGGCGAGGACGAACAGCATCACGATCCACTGGAAAACGCGGCGACCGTTGATAGCGGCCATAACACCACCTCGTGCGAACAAATTTTATCTCAAACAACAAACTCAGGCTCAATTGCCTGTTCTGTTGTGCTCACCGGTCACTTGACTGAGTGAGTCCCATCACCGCACCTTGGATGGGACTCAGGTCATCATAAGCTCACCTAATGGATGTGTATGCTCCCTTGTCGGGGCTTACCGTGGAGGCTCAGGAACGTCGAAGCCAGTGCACCTGCGCCTGTCTTTGGCAGCCTCTGAGACAACCATGAGTTCAGCCGATCTGGCGCCTCCGAATCCCGACGCGATTTGCGCGCACCTTCGAGAACAAACGCTGCAAGCTTGCCGCGCGGCCCGCATCGCCGCTGGCATTGTCGCCGAGGGCATTGCGACTGGCGTGCCGTCTCTGCTGGATGGCGTTCGCGGGTGCGAGAAAGAACTCGACTTGCTCGATCACGCCATCGATCAGGGCGTCAGTTCCGTCATCGCCAAGGTGAGCGAAGCTCAGGTCCGAGAACTGCTAGCCTGCCTGAAGTTCATCATCGACCTGGAACGAGTTGGCGACCTTCTGCTCAACTGCAGCAATCGCGCCGCAGCCGTTGTAAGTCGCATCAGCCTGCAGGACATTCGCGATCTCACCTTAATGGCCTCGCGGCTGGAAAAGATGCTCGGCGATGTGCATGATGCGTTTCGCGAGCGAGACCTGAATCGCGCACTGGCAGTGCTGCGCGCGGACGCGGAGCTGGATCGGCTGCGCAATCTCATCTTCATGCGGCACCTGGAAAATCGGGAAGGCGAGCCCCGTCAGGAGAGCTTCCATGTGTTGTTCATGACGCAGTCACTGGAGCGCGCCGGAGACCACGCCAAGAACCTTGTGGAAGAGGTTTGCCATCTGGTGAGCGGGCACAGCGTTCGGCACGTGCTGCGCACCTTTGACAAGCCGGTCGAGCAGATGTTCATCGAGGACCTGAAGCGGCGCCAAAAGAGCATGTAGTAGCGCCCTTGGGCACATTCTCGAATCTGCCCGACACGCCAATTGCTCGTAGCCGTTAAGCCACTCAAGACGGGTGGGTCGCGTCGTGTCACCGGGGCTCGACGCACCGGACCTCACGCCGTGTGCCTATATCTCTTGCGTGTAGGTGCTGTTAGTGGGCACTATCGTATATTGAACCTCTCGGCCAATTGGGCTTTAGTGGCGTGGAGTCAACTCCTGCCGCCTCCACAATTTCTCTAAGCTACGTGGTTTTCAGTATGATGCGTCGGGTTACCGCATTCAATTTCGATGAGAAGATTGCGATATGTGTTTACCGAGAGCGGGCGACGCAGGCTCGTATAGCTGTGCCTGCTGGAGTCTCGTGTGCGCGTCTGCACTCCGCACGCTGTAGCTGACTATCAACGAAAGGCACGCCCTAATCAGGGTTCGCGGGTAGGAGCCTGATACGGAGGATCCGCGATCGCACGAATATAGGCTACGACGGCTTTGATCTGGATCTGTGTCAAGGTGTTACTGTAGGCAGGGGTCTGGCGCGACTTGCCGAGCGCGGGGCCTCCGTCGGCGATGATCCGGATGAGGTCGGCGTCTGTCCAGCTATTCAGCGCATTCCCATCACTGAACTGGTGCGGCTGAGGAGGAGTGAGGTTATCGAAGTTTGAGACTCGCTCTGGCGTGGATTCAGGATCGTGGCAGGCGCGGCAGTACTTGTCGCTTACTTCCTTCCCCAGCTTCGTCTGATAGCCCAACGCAACTTCACGGAGAATCACGGTTGCGGTACCCCCACCAGACTTTGGCGTTTCGGCCACGATTTGGTACTTGCCGGGAATGCCGCCGAGTTGGACGGTTGCACTGGCCTGGCCGTTTGCGTCCGTGACAGCTTCGGCTGGGGTGA
>CAZDYZ010000552.1:0-1960 GCA_964509525.1 uncultured Acidobacteriaceae bacterium | reverse complement strand
CTGCGGCATGCACTACTCCATGCCACGTAGAGAACCAGCGAAAACCAACCCACTGAGCGCAATTGCAAGCCAGAATGCGCCATTGTGGTTGAGATAGTATGCCTGCTACCTGCAGGCGTCAAGAGAAGTCGCTCGAAGTGCTCGAAGTGAATATGCACTTTTGAGCCATATCGGCTTCCGCCAAGTGGCCCATCGTATTTCAGCCCAGGAAAAACCTACCTGCCCTGGGGTGGGGATTCGAGTACAACCTTTCTTACGCCGGCCCCTCGGGTGCCAACCCAGACGTCGAAGGCAGTTGTGGAGGCGTTAAATCGTCCAGGGCTGAAATAGGCATAGATGGGAGCGGGAATGTTCGGAGAAGTCGACGTTGGGCTGATCGGATTGGATATCACCTGCCAGTTGGCTCCGTTGTCCAGCGACAGGAAAACACCCGCATCAATGGCGCCCGCAATGACGGTAGACGGCCCCAGCGGGTTGAATTTGAATAGGCTAGGCTGCCAATACGTGCCGAAGCTGAGGAAGCCGGTCGTCCGGCCCTGCGTAGCCTGATTCACGAAGGTTGGCCCGGCGTCGCCGGAACCCAGCATCAGGTTCTCCAGGTTGGTCAGGTGAGTCCAGTTCGCTCCGAAATTCGGAGTAATCCAGATTTCGAAGTTGTTTGTGACGTTATTAATTCCCGAGAGGATGATGTGGTTGCCGTCTGTGGGATCAACGTCCCAAGCCGTCGCCGCTCCGATGTTCGCCGGCAACGGCAGCGCGACCCAATTAGAGCCCTGCGCACGAATGCTGCCTACCAGAGTTGATCGGAAGATCACACCGGTGCTTTCGGGATCGCCATTGCCCGTGTGATAGTACACATTGGGCTGACCGCCCAGATTTGCCACCTTCACATTTCCGGTACCCGAAGTGGCCGCCGTGGGTGAATTCAGCGAGCTCCAACTCACTCCGGAAGCAGTGATATCGTTGGTAAAGAACACATCTCCACCCGTGCACGCGGCCGACCCGCAGACGTTGACCACATACCCCTTGCTGCCTAATGGGAAATTCTCCTTTCCATTGGTAAACGGAGCGAAACCTGGCGGCGAAGGACTGGCGATTTGGCCCCCACCCGAGCCATCCTGATTCCTTATGGTGAATTGGAATCCAGCGGGGCCGCAACCTCCGAAGCAACCCTCGATATCCAATATTTTGCCCGCCCCTTCGGTGTTGTGCATGAGGTCGCAGCAGGTGTAGTTGTTCCAGTTTGCGGGTGGCGGACTGAATCCTTCGGCTACGTTGGTCGCCGCATAGCCGCCATCGTCCTGCAATCCGTAGGTGAGCGCATGAGTGCCGGGAGACAGCCTCACGCCGTCGAACCCCCAGAGCCAGGTCGCATGCGGCGTGATGTTCGGCTGTACCCAGTTGGGGTTCTGGCAACTGGGGTTGTTGGGATCGGTGTTTCTGAAGATACTGCCGTCGCCGGTGAACAGTGCCGGACAGGCACCGGCGGCAAAGCGCGGGTCGAACATGACGTCTCCAGTGTCGTCATGCGCACCGTCCTGAACACCGGTCCAACTGTTCAAGGGAGTGCGCGGGGAGCCTCCCGGTGCCAAGGTTGAAGGCGTCGTGGCAGTCGTCCGGAAAAGGTCGATATCGCCGTACCAGACATCGAACTGGCTGGACGTGGATAGCTGGTTGGTTTTGATGAACGGGATGCGGCCTTGTTGATTGCTCTGACCGCCGGAGCGGAGCGGTAAGGTCAATGAGGTCGGCCAGCTTGTGCCTCCGTCATCGGACTCGAAAATGTTGCCTTGCAGATTCTCCGCCAGCAGCACATAACTCTCTTCCGGAGACACGGCTACGCCGTTGCCAGGACCGCTGTTGCCGGATACGGGGCCCGGGCCTTTGGCCGGAAGGATTGCCGACCAGTGTGCCCCGTTATCGGTAGAGCGAAAGAAACCGTTGTCGCCGATGACATCCA
>CAZDYZ010000551.1:0-2390 GCA_964509525.1 uncultured Acidobacteriaceae bacterium | reverse complement strand
ATGACGACCATCGACTCAACAGTGTACGACAGTGGCAGTGATCAATCCTCCACGCTGGATTTATACTTTCCCCAAGGAGAGTGAATGTCCCTTTCAGCCATCATTGTGGATGACGAACAACTCGCGCGCGACGAGCTTGCTTACCTTTTGCGGGATCTCGATGTAGACGTCGTGGCCCAGGGCAAGAACGGTGTTGAGGCAGTCAACCTTGTCAAAGAATTGGCGCCTGACCTCGTCTTTCTCGACGTACAGATGCCGGGCCTTGACGGTTTCGGCGCAATCAAGAAGCTGCTGGACAAGAAGGTGCCCCTGCCGCAGATCGTTTTTGCCACCGCATACGACCAGTACGCTGTGAAAGCCTTCGAAGTAAACGCAGTTGACTATCTGCTGAAACCTTTCGACAAGAACCGCGTCGCGAAAGCGGTGGAGAAAGCGAGTCAGAAGCTCGAGAGCACCGGTTCACCGGGCGACCAGATCGGCACCATTGTCAAGATGCTGGAGCAGCAACAGCGCCCGTCGGCCGCAAAGATCCTCCTGAAGTCGGCAGGACGGCTATTCCTGGTGGATCAGAAGGACATCTGTTACGCGTCGATCGAGGATGGCATCATCACGGTTGTCGCGACAGGGATGGAAGGGCAGTCGAACTGCCGCACTTTGGAAGAGCTGCTTGACTCGCTCGACCCCAACACGTTCTGGCGCGCTCACCGCTCGTACCTGGTCAACATTAACCGCATTAAAGAAGTCGTTCCCTGGTTCAAGAGCTCTTACCAGATCCGCATGGAAGACAAGAAACAAACCGAGATCCCGGTGAGCCGCGCGCAGACCAAGCGCTTGCGAGAATTGTTCGGACTATAGATCCGTTTCTTGGCTTTCTTTTCTTGTTCGTGCACATACGCGCACCATTCGGCAAGAGTGTTAAGAATCGTTAGTAAAAATGCTCCTTCTACACGCTCTCCCCCAACTCGTGTATTGCCTGAAAGTGCATCATCGCGCACTAAGATGAATGGCCAACCACCATCGGTAGTGTCATCGCCAGTCACCTCCATGACCTTTCTCCCCATCTTTGATCAACCGGAGAACTATCGGTGGTTCTGAGGAGCTGCCAGGGCATAGAAATCACCCCCGCGATGAATCCTGGGGAGTTTCCCCGCCTGTAGATCTCTGGGTGGAATTAGGTCGCCAGCCCTCCTGGTAGGTGCACAGGCGGCCTGGTTGCGGTTTAGGGAGTGATACGATTCACCCAGCCCAACCCAAAGCTGCGGATCGCAGCGCGAATTCTCCGGCGCGATGTCCTGGGCCTGGCGAAACGCTTCAATTGCTTTCTCGTAAAGCCGGAGCTTGTTTGGAGCTTTCCCCTCCCCGATGAAAGCGTCGAACCGGGTTTGAGCGACGTTGGTCAGGGCCAGGGCTCGCTCGAACGCATCCACGGCAGCCCTGCAGTCCTCTAGGTTGTGCAAGGTTCCGCCTTTACTCAGCAGCATGTCCGGGTTATCCGGCTCCAGCTTCAGAGCGCGATTGACAGAGCGCAGGGCGGACTCCCATTGGCCTTCTTCTGCCTGCAGGGCTCCCAATGGCCACCAGGCGCTGCCTGGCAGCGAATCTGTCATCGGAGGCCTGGCCGTAATGTTGCTTCCTGGTTTGGCCGTGAATCTCTACCAGCGATCTACGCTCGATTGCCGGACGAGCCGGGAGGGCTTTTGGCACGTGAGCAGTTTGATATTTCTCTCCGATGCCCATCCACCCAGAGCTACTTCCTTGTGGTTTGGATTCTCCGCACCATCTTGGTCACGATTCTGCGAGGTGAGACGCGCAGCATCTCCGTTACGACGCGGTTCTTCCACCCCGGAATGACTAGGCGCTTGCCTTGTGTCATACCTAGATAGCCGATAGCCGCAACCTCGTGGACGTCCATCAGCAGCGGGCTGTTCAGCAGACGTGTCTCGCCCAGATGTGCACGCTTCTGGAAGTTGGTCTTCACCGGTCCGGGGCACAGGCAGGTGACGGTCACACCGCTGCCCTCCAACTCTTCAGCCAGTGCTTCGCTGAAGTGCAGCACGTAGGCCTTACTCGCGTAATACACGTTCATGAATGGCCCCGGCTGAAACGCAGCGGTACTGGCCACGTTCAGCACCTTCCCTTCACGTGCGCGGATTTGCGGCAGGAACAGCTTGGTAAGGTGTGTCAACGCCACCATGTTTACCTGCATCATCTCGGCTTCGTCGCTCCAGTTAGTCTCCAGGAAAGCCCCACCGCAGCCGAATCCTGCGTTGTTCACCAACACGTCGAGAACAATCCCAGCCTCTTGCAACTCAGCATGCAATTCGCTCGGCGAGGCGGGATGGGCGAGATCCTTGGGCGAAATCCGCACCGAGACGTGATAACGCGATTGC
>CAZDYZ010000550.1:0-4327 GCA_964509525.1 uncultured Acidobacteriaceae bacterium | reverse complement strand
GCACGGTACAGGCTTCGGTGCGAGGAAAGTCCAGTTTGCCGTGCTATCTCCTGTTTAAGGGATACTGGTAGGCAGATGTAGTACAAGAGTCAGAACAAGCTCTCGCAATCCAAGGGTATACTGGCTTTCGCAGTACCGAGTGGAACACGCCCGCTCCACCCATGTCATGCCTGATACCTTTGCAGGAAGCCCCTCCTGGCAGGTTTGGGGAGGGAATCGGATTCTAGCCGATGACTGAAGATCGTCTGAGGAAACCCTTACATCTTTGTCTAGTCGATTGAAGAAACTCTTGAGTAAGTAGGTAAAGATGAAGGCAGGCAATAATTCCTCTCTTGTCACGAAAAGACGTTCATGAGAATAGTGATTCTTGATGGCCACGCAATAAAATCCAAGTGATCCTGGTGCGGAGGCTCTGCGTGACCTGGCAACTGCAGGTCAGTAGGCATCCTCGAGTTTCATCGGTGAGCGGCGGCCAGCGCGCACGCGGGCCTCCTCCGGTCCGACTGACCCTTCGCCAACTTTGTTTGCCTAGATTCAGAAGCCGGGCACGTCCCTTGCATTAGGCCTGTTTTGTCCCGCGAAAGCATGGATCTGACATCGTCAAATGCCTGCTGCATTAATTCGATTCGTAGCAGGTCGCAATGGACTGCCAACTGGTTGGGCTTTGGCCAGGGTTGATGCACGGGGATCAGCTAGCTTACAGATCGAGCAAGAGGTGTCACGTTACGATCCCGACCAGATCCACCTTGCTTAGTGAAGGTAAAATCAATGAAGCCTCGGGCTAGGGGCTCATGCAGAGTTTTTGCCAGCTCGGGTCATGATGCGCTGAGGTTTGGGGCTGTAAGACGGGCCGCCAAATCAGAGACTGAATCTTTGAAATAAAAGGTGGGGGTTGCCGTCCCCAGGCGTGACAAATTTGCGCCCTAGCCGGGAATCAGCCACGCATAGCTTCCTTACCCGTGGTGAAGGCATCAACTTGAACCCGATGTCACAGAAAAGGGCGCTTGTATACATCACTTGTCTCGTAATCGGTACTCTCGCGATTTACTACCCTGCAAGCCGGCATCCCTTTCTAAATTACGACGATGACCTTTACGTACTGTACAACCCCCATGTGCATGCAGGTTTAGCATGGGGAACTATCAAGTGGGCGTTTACGTCTCTCTATGCAGCCAATTGGCACCCGCTGACTTGGCTTTCCCACGCTCTGGATTACCAACTGTTTCACACCAATCCAGCGGGGCACCACACCGTAAACCTATTTTTTCATCTACTGAACGTAGTATTGCTGTTCTGGGTATTGCAGCGAGCGACACGCTACGTCGGGCGTAGCGCGATGGTGGCGGCGATGTTTGCGCTCCATCCCATCAATGTCGAGTCTGTAGCTTGGATTGCTGAGCGAAAGAATCTGCTTAGCATGATGTTTTTCCTGCTCGCTCTAGGGACATATCACGGTTATGCTTCCGCGCCGAGAAGCCGTACCGGAACACCTACGAGAGACGGCGCGGTCGTAGCGCGGACTGGCCTCTACTTGGCAATTGTTTTTCTGTTTGCGTGCGGATTGATGGCCAAATCACAAGTGATTACGCTCCCGTTTGTTCTATTGCTCTGGGATTATTGGCCATTAGGCCGAATGTTTGCCACAAGCCGCAAAGATCTAGTCGCAACCGCCGCCCCCCCACAGACTTTTTCCTGGCTGGTGCTAGAAAAGGTACCGCTGCTGGCACTGTCCACGGCCAGTGCTGTAATCACCCTAAAAGCACAGCATGAGTCGGGTGCTATGAGTGGCCCGCAGTGGCAACCATTTCCGATTCGACTGGAGAACGCCGTTGTTGCCTACGTGCGGTACTTGGGAACTGCCATCTGGCCTTCGAATCTGTCGCTTATCTATCCGCATCCCGGAAGGTCCCTGCAGACTTGGCAGATAATGGCGGCATCTCTCTTGTTGTTAATAATTATCTCGTTGGTCATGGGCCTTCGTCATCGCTGTCCGTATTTGCTGGTTGGCTGGCTATGGTTTCTGGGAACTTTGGTGCCAATGATCGGTTTGGTGCAAGTTGGAGTGCAGGCGATGGCCGATCGCTATGCATACCTGCCTTTCGTTGGCTTGTTCATCATGGCCGTGTGGGGAACGGCCGTCATTCTCGAAGAATGGTGCAGCGCGGCGATTACACGGCAAGTGGGGGTGAGCATTGTTGTTTTGACTGTGCTTGCCATCACTACCCGTCATCAGCTTGATTACTGGAGTGACAATGTGAAGCTCTGGTCGCGGGTGATGACCTTAGAGTCCAACGCGATACGCAGGAACCCTAACGACTGGGTAGCCGAAAACAATCTCGGCCATGCCTTGCTCGACGTGGGCCAGGAGGAACAAGCCGTGGACCATTTCCGGACAGCAGTGACAATCAACCCGGCCGATAGCGACAGTACACTGAACATCGGAGCCTACGAGCAGGAGCACAAAAACTTCTTCAGCGCACTCGAGCAATATAAAAAGGTGATTGTCATCACCCAGAGCACACCTCAGCTGAATCTCCTCACCCGTGCGCAGGCGTTCCGAAATATGGGTCTTGCATATCGGCAAATTGGCGACTATACCGACGCGAGAGAGTGTTTCCAACAAGCCGTCAATCTAAATCCTGCCGACGGCGAGTCTTGGTTGGGTCTGGGTATCATGTCGCACAAGCTGGGTGATCTGAGTGCGGCCATACAAGCATACTCGAACGCTCTGAAAGTCGAGCCTCTGGACTGGGTATACGTGTTGATGGCCAAAGCCCTGGAAGAAAGCGGCCGCAGGGAAGAAGCTCGCATTGCCACGGAAAGGGCCAGCATGCTTTCCAGAGACTTTGGCCAGACCCAGCTCGTCGCAAAGAAAGTCCTGGGGCAATAAGGGACTAGACAGGTGGGCAAGAATGACAACCCGCCCTAACAATCATTATTCGGTTCTGCACGAGAATCTGAAGAAGGGTGCATTTTAGGCTGCTTTCTGGAAAAGGACGAATTCGGTCTTGGTGGCGGCCATACGCTGTGCTTTCAGCAATCGGTAGTTTAGATCGCGATAACCCCGGCCACGACGTAAGAGTGCTTTGATGTTCCCGTTGATGGCCTCCACCACCCCCAGTGGTATCTTGGTCCGGCAGTAGTTCAGAATCCCCTGCAAGTGATCTAGTAACATCCGCGCCAGCTTTTCCATGGGTTTCAGCCGCTGCCAACGTAACTGGTCGATCCAGCTCTGCAGATAGCGCAACATGGCACCTTCATAGGTGTAACTCCACAATCGATCTAAACTCTCTTTCAACAGATAGGCCTTCATCACCCGGCGATTCAGCGCGAACAGTTCATTCAGTTGCCGTTTCTTGTCGGTGTTCAGATGGATCCAGCGGGACAACAGTAACCAGCGCTTGCCTTTCACTACCTCTCACGCTGCCCCGCCTTTGCGAAAAAACTCCGCCCGGCGCACTTCATCCACTGCCGCCGCCGCGTGCTGCATAATGTGAAATTTGTCGTATACGATGCGACACCCCGAAGCCCACTGGGCGATGCTTTGCCGATAGGGCTCCCACATATCCACACAGGCGGCTCGGATCGCGCTGCGTTGAAAACGGCTCAACTGCGTCTGGAAGAATTCGTCCAAGGTCTCTCGCTTCCGTTCCCCGCCAAACCACTGCGGTTCTCCCGTCTCCAGTTTGCTCACCACGGTGAGGAACTTCTGCTTCTTCCCCAGATGGATTTCATCCACCCCCATCTGCCGCAAGGCGGGTTTCCTTCGCCCCTCCGACCAGCGCTTCAGATACCGTAGATCCATGGCGCGTACCGTACTGGGCGATAATCCAAACTGACGCGCCACTCGCCGCACCGCCGCACTCTCGCAGGCCAGTCCCACCGCTTCTTCAAAGCGTTTGCTAAAGGGAGCTTTACTCGGCAGCTGCGGTACCTTCTCCGTCTTCAGACGACAATCCGGACAGCGCACCCGATACAATTCCACCACCACCGTCACCCGCAACGCACTCCACGGCAGATCTCGTACCTCTCGCTGGTAGATGTCATAGGCTTCGCTCACCTTCTGTCCACAGCCCGAACAAATCAGTTTCCGGTTACCACGCTTGCGCCGCACCCACAGCTTTAGGGTCTTGGCCCGCTCGTCGATCTCGTGCTGGTAGACGCGGTAGCCTGGCCACCCAAGAACTTTGGTCCACTCGTTCTCTCGCATACCGCTGAGTGTAATCAGACTTGCCGAAAATCAAAATGCCGATTAAATCAGGGGCTGTTCAGATTCTTGTGCAGAGCCCATTATTCGTTGAGTCAGGCTGCCTCACCAAATTCTTTG
>CAZDYZ010000549.1:0-2360 GCA_964509525.1 uncultured Acidobacteriaceae bacterium | reverse complement strand
CCTGCAACGATGGGTTGCCGGGGACCGCACCTGGCAGAGTCGGGCAGGTCTGCATCTCCGCGTATTGTACGTCCTCAACGTCGATGTCCACATACTGGATGGGTGCTGTGGCCGGCTTTTCACTCCAATCTGCGGCGGCTGGCGTCCCGTAGAAGAAGTTGGCCAGCACGTAGTACGCGGCCTCCTCCGGGGTCACCGAGCAATTGGGCGCCTGCTTCACCGGGCCGACGGTACAAAGGGGACCGGGAATAGGCGGACAGCCTACTTCTTGTCTGTTCGCCTTGGTGCCCGAGACGGGCTTATCGAACTCGGCCCCGCCAACAAACGGGGGCGATGCCGGCAGCGATGTGAGCAGCTTCACCCCAGGAAGGCCAATGTCGCCCGTGCAAGTGGCGCTCGTAGCCGTCAGGCCGCCGACCTCCGTGGCCTTTGCATTGGGGCCCTCAATGGTGACGAAGTATGACAGAATCTCCGTCTTCGCTTCGCAAGACCTGTAATCCGTGTAGAAGTATGGCAGTGGGGAGTTGATGGCTTGCGAGCAATCTTGAGCGAACAGCGTGTTGTCGGAATGCCTGGGCAGGGTGGCGTTGTTCTTGAACTTAGGCAGGTCGTCGCCCGCGTCCGCGCCGAGGAACAGGGTCACGCCGGAAAAAATCCCCTCGTACGCAGCAATCGTTTGCTCCCATTGATCAATGAACACCTGGTCCGTGCTCTGGTAATCATTGATGCCGGGAAACGAATGTTGAATCAGCGCAGCCCACGTGGGGTCGGCCAGCGGACCTAGGGGCGGATGCTTCGATTTGCCCAGGCCGCTGCTGTCGCTGTTGTCGCTGGTCGGGAGGATCATCTCGGTTGACGCGCCTACCGGCTCGGCGATGGCGATGGAAACGAAGGCAAGATTGTCGTTGTATTTGGCGCTGAGCTGCCCGAGGAAATTCCACCAGGCCGTTTGATAGATCTGGTTCCAAGGCAGCGGAAGCACGTAGTGGCCGTCGATTTTGTCGGCGCGTTGGTCTTCTGGGAAATCCACAAATTGCACCGTCCCGCAATCGCTGGGAGCGTTCTCGCTGCTTGGAGCGGGGGCGCTTCCCGGGAAAAGTCCGTCGCAGGGTGGGATTCTATGCACCAGCCATGCCGGTGAATTGAAGCCAGGCGTAATGAGCAGTTGCACTGACTTATTTGCCGCAGTGGCCACCGCAAAGGCGTCGTCCAGGTAACTCCAATCGTAACCATCTTCGGAGAGCTGGATATGGTCCCAGTGCTGCCCCACCGTGAGCCCGGAGATAGCCGGGTCGGCTAATACTTGCGCGTAGAGCTGGCGGAGGTAGATGTGCACCGGCTGCGGTCCCTGATAACCCTTGATCAAGTCCTCGATAACAACGTGGGCATAGACGCCCAACGGCTGGCGGTACCCTTGTCCGTTTGCTTGAGACAGACAGGCGCACACCAAGAGCATTGCCCACGCGTTCAAAGCGATGATGTTTCGGGGCATGGGTAGACCCCAATCTGGATTCCCTCTAAACCGGAATTTCCTTTTTGACCTCTAAAACGGCACCATTCTACGCCTCGCTCGCCTATTCGCGACATTGTGAAACGATTTTTCGATCTGCGAGCGCACGTAGGGCCATCTCGACGCTGTGCGGATGGGCAACAGGTCAGATGGTCAATGTCGTCAGCGGCGGAAGCTTTTTCATTCACGATAGGCATACCTCGAGGTCGGCAAAACCTTCAGGCTGGCTTTCTCTCGAAACGATTGAAGACAAGATCAGTCATCTTCTGGCCAGAGCTGAATGCAAGCTTTTGCAGGCCTAACGGCAGCACATGCACGAGCCAGACAATTGGACTTCTTTCGCGTCGTCACATCATTGCTGGTGAGTTTCATCACATCGGTAAAGAGGCATCTACCCGTTGGGTGAGCGGGCCGGATCTTTCCATGATGGCGGAAGCGGGAGCAATAGAGCCAGCGGATGAGACTTTCCGCGAATATGAAAGAGTGGTCGACCCGAAATATCTGGAAACAATTCGGCAACAAGCAAAACAGTTTTCGACGAAGTTGGTCTCTCGCCAATCCAGAGTTGCTGAGTGTGCAATAAGAGACTTCGAGAACGGGAGAAATAGCATCAGGGCACGTTCTCGCCGGAAGCTGACAAGAGCTATCCATGACCTGCAGAACAAGAAATTGAAATGAAGCCGTCATAAAGGCCCTAGCTCAGAGGTTACAGCGCTGAACGTTCCCCTACGAAGACCCAGGTTACAGTTTCTTCTTTGTCTCCTAGACTAAGCTAAAGGGAGGCCTCGCATCCTTGATGTGCCGAGCCTCGGGTCCATCCGCGCTGACGCCAACGCCAAGGCTGACGCTG
>CAZDYZ010000548.1:0-18382 GCA_964509525.1 uncultured Acidobacteriaceae bacterium | reverse complement strand
TACTCGGCAAAACCGGCGCAAACGCCCGCGATTTTGCGGTCAGTGCGCGAGCGCATCAGCTTGCGCCGCGACACCACTGCGCCCACGCGACGCCCGCAATAGGCGCAAAGGCTGGCGTCGTCCTGGATCACTTTGCCGCAGTAGTTGCAGTACATTTTAGACCTCCTGCATCTTCTTTATTTAGAATAGATTAAAAGATATCCGGATGCCAGAGTGTGTCGAATTTTTCCTTGCCAGGGGGCGATAGCGCCTGGGCGTGTTTGCTGTTGAGTAGGTTCCAGCAAAGGCGTATTCGAACCTGGGGCCTCGATCTCCCATATCTTTTGCTACGTATTTCTCCCGCCTGCGGTTCCGTAAGCCGTCGAGTATTACATAACAAAGTATTGGCCAGTTGTCCTGCTTGCAACTCTTGGCACACCTTTCAAGGCTGTCCCGTTCGATGTCGGTAAATCGCTACCGAATCATTTGCAAACACGATGTCGGCGTCGCTAAGGATCGGCTGCCACATGTCTGGGTAATGGTCGATGGATTTTCGCAGGTTTTCGTCGGCAAAAATGTACGCGATGCCCGTCCCCCAGAACTGGCGGGATCTGCGGTCGTCCTGCCAATTCGAATTTTTATTAAAAAGAGCGGCATCCCATTGCTGCCTCTCTTTCAGATCAACCGACATCGCCCAATGACCCCATAGCACCGTGTTCCCGGAGAAAGCTGGAATCAAGCGGCTGGTGTCATAAGTGGCATATACAATCTCGCTGGGTCTGGTTCTGTCTCTGAGAAACTTCAAGCCTTCTAACACGTCGTTACTGATGAAATAGCTATCGCTTGGATTGCGCCTCATTTCCCCCCATTCGCTCAGGAGCAGGTATAGCGGAGTCGCCGTCAGCAACAGAACGAGGATCAAGGTCCCACTCACTAAGGCCCAATTGTGCTTCCTTAACCACGAAAATCTGATCGGGATCGACTCAAGAGAAACCGCAGCCAGAATGCACAGAGGAATTTGTGCACTAAAGATCAATTTTCTTTGAAACCAGAATGGCAGGTAAGCTAGCGTCAGGCACAAAAGGAACCACAGGATCAGCTGCCAATAGCGTTTCACCCACTGGCCTGGCTTCGACATCAGACCGGCAGCGCAAGTCAGCAACGGGAACCCGAACCCGAGCATGTAGTCCAGGAGACGGGGGCTCATCATTTCACCGCGACTGCTGTGTCGAGACACGAGGGGTTGCAGCGTGGATACCAATCCAACATAAAGGACGAACGGGAACGAAGCGAAAAAAAACCGCGACAACGAGCCCAGGGCATCGTGCCGCTTTCGCACTACGGTAATGATCACTGCGTAAGCAAACAGCATCGGTAATGCGTACGGATGGATCAAGGCTAGCAGGCCGGTCGCAAAACCGCCGAACCAGAAATCAGCCTTGCAAGCCTCGCGTGTTCCCCGATCCAGCCAATAGACAATCAGTACTATCAGGGTCAAGGAATACGGAAACAGCGGGTTCCACAACAGGGACCAATAAGTATTCACCTCTGGCATCCAGAGGTCGGCCGGGACAATGTGCCATCCGTACACCAGGTCTAACCACGCAAATAGTCCTCCGAATCCCGCGCACATCCCTAGCAAGACTGAAGCCACAATGGACTGAAATTGGCTAAGCCCGAGACTGTCGGTATATCTGTAGAAGACAATAAAAAACAACACCACACCGATCGCCTTCACCGCCCAATGGACCATCCCGATGTCGCAAGCACATAACCTGCTGATCCATCCACAGATTAAGAAAAAAGGATGAAACAGAAAGGGTGAATTCGGTAATGCTGTGTATTTCAGTTGGAACAGCAGGCTGCCGTGCGCCGCTTGCTGCGACCACGCCATATAGGCGAAGGCATCCTCAGGATACGGCGGTACAATCCAGGAGTAGTGACGACCGGCCGGCGTGTGGAACCAGAAGACCAAATAGGGCAACGATGTGGCTAGGACCATAAACACGGTCCATCCCCATCGAAAGGTACGAACGCCGATCGGTTTCCCTTGCATGGCTTCTCTGCTCGCTCCGGTGCCCCGCGATGCCGGATTCCCGGAATTTCCTGAGTTAAGGCCCGTACCTTGCGAACAACCTGCCATGCGACGTGGGGGAAGAGTCTAGCAGATACGTCACGATGGAGAGTGGGCTTCTTAGGTTTGTCCAGTCTGCGATTCCGCGTTGGCCGCTTCGTACCAAACGGGATCGAACCACGCCAGCGTACCGTGATGCCTTGCTATTGCTTGCCTTATGGTCTGCGCAGCATCGATGCCCGCGCCCTGCTCGCGGTATGCAGTCCGGGGTGGCGACACTCGTTTTGACTGCTTTGTGAGGTCCAACCAGGCCGTCGTTCAGCACGATAATCTTGACGTGGACTACCCTACCTTCGAGCAGCCGACATATGAGCAGATCCGCCTTGGCTTGGCCAGGTTGCCGGTTTACTTATGGGGTCTTGTACGCCTGCTTCATGTAGTGCCGTGCCAGCTCAGCTGAGCCTGACGCGGAATTCTCGGCGACTACTGCCCGGTATTTTTCCAGTGCGGTCTCCCTCTTCTGCAGCACGTCATACATCTGCCCCGCGGCGAGGGTTGCTTTTTGCCGCAGATTGGGATCCTTGGTGCTGCTGCCGGCGGCAAGTTCGTACGCCTCGGCTGCTTCCTGATATTGGTGCTGCCCGCGCAGCGCTTCGCCCAAGCCGTACGAAGGCACTTCGATACGGCATCCTGAGTAGGCATTGCTGCGGCATCCGGCCAGCACCTTGCGATACGCCGAAATGGCGTCCGGTCCGTGTCCGGCGGCATTCAGCAAGTTGGCATATTCTGTGGCGATCAGGAAGTTGCGCGGGAATTCCGCCTGCATACGGCTGACGAGCTGCAGGGCCTCGTCGTATCGTTGTTCGCGCCGCAGGAACAGGGCGAGGATGATCTGCGCGTCGCTGGCAACTTCGCTATGCGCTTCGGTGGACGCTCGCCGCAGATATTCCAGTCCCTTTTGCTTGTTGCCGGTGATTCCAACGATGGAAGCTGCTATTTTGGTCGGCCAATTGAGACTGCCCACGATATACAGGTGGGTTCCCACAACGACCTCGGCGTCGACGTAGTTCGGATCGAGCTCCAGGACGCGCTCGTGATCATGGCGAGCGCCTACCGCTCCGCGCAAGCTCGCAAACCACGCCTTCTCCGCAATTCCCAGGTACGTCGCCCGCATTCCGCGGGTAACTCCGCGTGCGTAGATGGCATCCACGTCATTGGGATTCTGGTTGAGCCGCGCCTGCGAAAGGGCTAGTGCCTGGTCGCTCAACTGCTTGACGCGATCCTGCACTTTGGGATCAAGCCGTTCGGCGTGCGGCTTGGTGAGGAAGCTGTCACCAGCATACGCTTCGGTGTCGAGCGCGCCGATGCGGTAGAGCTCCTTGAAGATCACAGCTTCCAGCAGATGGTTTATTGCGAACGGATCATCGGGATGCGACTGCTGAGCAGCTTCGAACTCACGGATGGCCTTGTCATACTCGAGGTTGTAGAAGTGATCGAATCCCTTGCGGGTGGCTGGGTCGTTGTCCGACCGGGTCGGGATAGCAACATTGTCCGCTGCTACGGCTCTGGGCTCCCACGGCAGACCCTGAGCAGGCCAAATACAGCAGAGGCTCAGGATGCATAGTACTCGTTGGTAAGGTTCCATCGGCAGTCGGTTACAGGAAGTTTACCTTATGTGACAGACGCTCGAAAGCACCTACAAGGTTGTATCCTTTTGTCATCCGGGGAGCGGCTTGGATACCGATAACGGAGCGATAACCTGTTGACTGAGCGTCTCTATTACACCGACTCCTTTCTCCACGAGTTTGAGGCTCGCGTGGTCGCCATACGCAGCGACGCGGTCACGCTGGATCGGTCGGCGTTCTACCCCACCAGTGGTGGGCAGGTCTTCGATACCGGGTGGTTGGAAGCGAGTGGCTCAGCACGAGTTCGGGTAAGAGAAGTCACGGAAGACGTGGCAACCGCTGAGGTTCTGCACCTGGTGGAGGGCAGCGCTCAGTCTTTGGCACCTGGTTCCCTTGTGCGCGGTACGATCAATGCCGAACGGCGTTTCGACCACATGCAGCAGCACTCGGGGCAGCACGTGCTTTCGGCGGCATTTGAAAAGGGTTCCGGCTTCGCTACCGTTTCCTTCCACATGGGCGAGGAGAGCTGCACCATTGATCTTGCGACCGATTCTGTTACCGAAAAGCAACTGGAAGCAGCCGAACTGTTGGCCAACCAGATCATCGCCGAAGACCGTCCCGTCGAAATTCGCTTTGCTACCCCCGAGGAGGCGCGCAAGCTGGGAGTCCGCAAAATTCCTCCCACTCTGCGCGACAAGCTACGCCTCATTGGGGTACTCGATTTTGACCTGACCGCCTGCGGTGGAACTCATGTACACAGCACCGGACAGATTGGCAGTGTTCTGCTGCGCAAGACCGAGAAGGTCAAACAAGGTGTTCGGGTGGAGTTCGTCTGCGGACTGCGCGCAGTGCGCACGGCACGCCGCGATTTCGCGACGCTCAGCGAAGCGGCGGCGGTCTTCTCCACACACATCCATGAGGTCCCCAGGCAGTTACGCAAGTCGCTCGACGAGATCAAGTCTGCGCAGAAAGCACAGCATCGGCTACTGGAAGAAATCGCCGAACTCGAAGCTCAAAGGGTGCTGCAATCGGCTCAGGATCGCGGGGAACATAGCCTCGTGGTGCAGTTTTTTCCCGACCGCGACCTTCCCTACCTCAAAATGCTGGCGCAGAAGCTGATGAAAGCCTCCTCGCCACGAGGGGCAGTCGCGCTACTCGGTTGCGGAGGTTCGCAACCTTCTCTGGTCTTCGCGCAAAGCCCGGGCCTCGCAAACGATATGGGTGCTTTGATGAAGCGGGCTGTCGAGCAGCTCGGCACGCGCGGTGGAGGTAATCGCGATATGGCGCAAGGCGGTGCGCCCGACAGCGACGGCGCCAGACAGGCTCTGCAACAAACTGCCAGCGCGATAGCATAGGCCCAGGACGGCATCATCCTGAAAGTGCTCCTGGGCAAAGGAGTAAGAGGTATGGCGGGAGCTCGATTCACAGCTGCAGACCAACGAGGTGCATGGCTCAATGGAATGGAAACAGCGTCTGACAGGAGTATGAACGAGACAGCGCTGCGCTAGAGGCGCGGCACTGCAACTAGGCCCGATTCGAAGCGAGGAACGCAAACAGACTTGGACAACCGCTTGATTCTCGTTACTTTGCTGATTCGGCTCGGTGTCGCCGCTGCCATCAGTAGTGTGCTTGTTCGCGCTCGCCGCTTCCGGGTGCTGCTGTTTCGCGAGGAACGCACGCTCGGCGAGAAGATAGAGGTTGTCTGCATCCTGGGCACGCCGATCGTGCTGGGGGTGCTGGTGCGACACTGGGTGCGCAACTTCCTTGCGGCCGATATCGCCTTCGAAGGCGCGATACTGATGGGTGCGATAGGCGGTCGTCTGGTCGGCTCCGTCGGAGGCGCGCTCGTTTCAGTACCGGCCTTGTTTCTTGGGGAATGGCTTAGCCTGCCGATGAACCTGTTCGCGGGGGTATCGGCAGGCGTGCTGCGGCATGTGGCATCGGATCGCGAAGCCATCTGGTCGTTCTCGCCGTTGTTCGATCTCAGCATCTACCACTGGATCCGGCGCAGCATTCGCAAGTCGTTCATTGACTGGCAGACTTCGTTTTTCTTTCTCATTCTTGCTTTGGAGTTTATCCGCATACAGCTGCACTACGCTTTTCCGCGCCGCATATTCGCGCTGTACTCAGAGAACCCTTGGGTAAATCTCGCCATTTATGCCGGCACGGTGATGGCGGTCGCCATTGCATTGAAGGTACTGAACAACGCTCGTATCGAGATGAAGCTGGAGCAGCAGGCCCGGCTCCTGCTGCAGGCCCGCATGGAGGCCCTGCAGAGCCAGATTAATCCGCACTTCCTGTTCAACACGCTGAACTCGATTTCCTCGCTGGTCCGCCGCGATCCAGATTCGGCGCGCGACATGATCGTGAAACTGGGCAATATTCTGCGCCGGTTGCTACGCAAGGGAGACGCATTTGTTCCGCTGCGCGAGGAGTTCGAATTCCTCGACGACTACCTTGACATTGAAGTTGCCCGCTTCGGCCACGACAAGCTGACCGTGGTAAAGGAACTCGAGCCCTCCTCGCTGGAACATCTTGTACCCAGCATGATCCTGCAGCCGTTGGTGGAAAACGCGGTGAAGCACGGCTTCTCGTCGAAGGTGGAGGCAGGAAGCATCTACATACGCAGTCGTAATGCCGGCCATCGCGTGGTGATTGAAGTCGAGGACGATGGTGTGGGCGTACCTGGAACGGGCGAAAGCAACTCGTCGGGCACTGGCATCGGCATGTTGAACGTTACCGAGCGTCTACAGGTGGTTTACGGCGACGCCGCGCAGATCACAATGGAGAGCCATCCCGGGCGTGGGACGCTGGTGCGACTGGTGCTGCCCGTACTCCAGGCTGAAGAGATGGGCGGATCTGTCGCCGGAGCGGTTTATGAGGAGCGCTCCAGCACGTCACGATAAAACTGCTCATACATGGGGATGATCTTGCTGGCACAAAACCGCGCCTGGGCGCTGGCGCGCGCCCGTTTTCCCATCTGTTTCAACTTCGCTTCGTCAGAAAGAACCTCGATCGCATAGTTCGCCATCGTTTCCACATCGCCGACTGCGGCAAGAAAGCCGGTCTCGCCATCGTCGATAACTTCCGGCACGCCACCCTCCCTGGTGGCGATGGGCACAACTTCGCAGGCCATCGCTTCCAGGGCCGCTAGACCGAAGGATTCCAACTCGCTTGGCAACAACATCACGTCGGCCACGGGGAGCTTTTCGTAAATGCGACCCTGCTTGCCCAGGAATTCCACCTTGTCCTGGATGCCCTTGTTTACGACCAACCATTCGGCGCGCGACCGCTCGGGACCGTCCCCCATCAAGACCAGCCTCGAGGGAACCTTCTTCTGCACGCGATCGAAGATCTCGATCACATCCAGCAGGCGCTTCACCGGGCGGAAATTCGACAGATGCACCAGTATCTTCTCGCCGGGCTTGGCGTACTCTGAGCGGTGCTGCATCGCTTCCGGCGTACGGTGATAGAGATCGCAATTTACGAAGTTGGGAATCACTTCGATCGGCGTCCGTACCTCGAATACTTCGATGGTTCGTTTCTTCAGATACTCCGAAATGGAGGTAACACCGTCGCTTTGATCGATGGAAAAGCGCGTGATCGGCAGATACGACGGATCGGCTCCCACCAGCGTGATATCGGTTCCATGCAGAGTGGTCACGAAAGGCAGCCTGCGGCTCTTTCGCGCGTGATCACAGCTGAGCATCTGCCGGGCCAGCATGGCACTCACTGAGTGCGGGATCGCATAGTGCACGTGCAGCAGGTCGAGCTCGTAAATCTCGGCCACCTCAGCCATGCGCGTAGCCAAAGCCAGATCGTATGGTGGATATTCGAATAGCGGATAGCGCGAAACCTCTACCTCGTGATAGTGGATGTTGGGCAGCGGCTGGGTGAGGCGGATCGGCAGCGAATAGGAGATGAAATGCACCTCGTGACCACGCTCCGCCAGTTCCAGCCCCAGTTCCGTGGCCACCACGCCGCTGCCGCCATAGGTGGGATAGCAGGTGATTCCGATCTTCATCGAGGTGCTTTCAGTCATGGAGGCGCAACCAACGGCACAGGCCCAACTGTAACCCAGAATTGGATGGAAATTCGGGGACGGGGATTCAGCTGCGCATCCCGCAGTATTGGCGGTTGGGAATCCCAGCTGGGCTTACTGTCATGGGGAGGGGAGCTTCGCTTCGGTTCGAGGGACCAGCTGGCACGACACCGCGGTACACGCGCGCCCTGAATAACCTGCAAGAATGGCAGTTTTGACTAAGCTTTTTCCAGATTCAGAGCGCGCCGGAAGGAGCCGCGATCGTTCTTGATCTTTTCCTGCAGTAGCATGATGGCGTAGATCAACTGTTCGGGACGTGGCGGGCACCCGGGCACATAGACATCGACGGGAATCCACTGGTTAACGCCTTGTACGAGAGCGTAATTATTGAACACTCCCCCGGAAGTCGCGCATGCACCCATGGAGATCACCCACTTCGGTTCCGGCATCTGCATGTAGAGCTCACGGATCACAGGCGCCATCTTTTGCGAAACGCGGCCGGCGATGATCATCAGGTCCGACTGGCGCGGGGAAGGACGAAAGACCTCCGCGCCAAAGCGTGCAATGTCAAAACGCGACGCGCCCATAGACATCATCTCGATGGCGCAGCAGGCCAGACCGAAAGTCATCGGCCAGATGGAATTCTTGCGCACCCAATTCACGACGGCGTCCAGCGAAGCCAAGACAACGCCCTCGTGCTGCTGCTCGCCAAAGGTGGCGCGAAGAACCTGGGCGCGACTTTCGTGCAGACCCACCAGGTTATCGAACCGCTCACTGCCGGGCTCAGGGTTCTCGAAATGTGGTGGGCGATAGTTGGAACTCACACTCCTATTATACCGGTTCGCTGCGATGCCTGCTCTGACCGCTGGAGGTACGTTGACTGGTGGTCACCAGCTTTTTCGCTTACCAAGCCAATCTGCTGCCGTCTCTTAAGAGGCGGGAAGGAAGCGGACTTTCGCACCCTTGTCTCCGCACCAGCATCCAACAATGAGGGATGAGACGCAGGGTCGGGTCGCAAGTGCTGCATGGTATACTGCGTATGTTTGTCATACCAGTGTGCCCCTTGAAAAAACATCCCCGGCCAGCTGAAGGGAACCTCCATGACACGTAGTTCGCGTCGCTCCGTCATTCTTATCGTCCTCATTATTTTGGCGTGCGGTTGCGCTGGCATGCTTTTTGGCCAACGCCTCACTTCTACTGCGACCACCAGCGATAGCGACGTGCGGGACAGCCTGCGGAGCTTTACCCAAGTCTATGACGTGGTCCAGCAGAACTATGCTGAGCCGGTCAATCCGGATAAGGCGGTCTACAACGGGGCGATTCCGGGCATGTTGCGGGTGCTCGATCCGCACTCCAACTTTTTCGATCCGAAATCCTATGCCGCCTTGCGCGAGGAGCAGCGCGGCAAGTATTACGGCGTAGGCATGCAGGTTGGACCGCGCAATAACAAAGTTATAGTGATCGCGCCCTTTGCTGGCGCGCCAGCCTATCGAGCTGGTATCCGCCCTGGAGACATCATCATCGCGGTAGACGGCAAGCCCACCGACAACATGAGCACCAGCGATGTGGCCGAGCTGCTCAAGGGACCCAAGGGCACCACGGTCAAGATTACGATGTTGCGAGAAGGGTCTGACAAGCCACTCGACTTTACTGTGGTACGTGATGAGATTCCCCGCTACAGCGTCGACGTGCACTTCATGATTCGGCCCGGTGTTGGCTACATTCACATCTCCGGCTTTCAGGAAACAACGGAGCACGAGTTACGGCAGGCGCTCGATGAAATGGGTGACCTGCACGGCCTGGTCCTCGACTTGCGGCAGAATCCCGGCGGCCTGTTAAGCGAGGGCGTGGGTGTAGCTGACCAGTTCCTGAAGAAGGGACAGGTTATCGTTTCCCATCACGGACGTGCTTCTGCCGAAAAGGTTTACAAAGCCGCCCATGGCAATGGCGGCAAGGAATATCCGCTGGTTGTGCTGGTAAATCGCGGCACCGCTTCAGCTGCTGAGATTGTTGCCGGGGCTATTCAGGACCATGATCGTGGCCTGATCGCTGGTGAGACGACCTTCGGCAAAGGCTTGGTACAGACCGTCTATCCGCTGTCGGAAAATACGGGACTGGCCCTCACCACGGCCAAGTATTACACCCCAAGCGGCCGCCTGATTCAGCGGGATTACAGCAATATTTCGCTTTATGACTACTATTACAACGATCGCGAGAGCGATGCCGGTACTACCAATCACGAGGTCAAGATGACCGACAGTGGACGGACAGTGTACGGTGGTGGTGGCATCACTCCGGATATTAAGATCGCGACAATCAAGTCCAATAAGTTTCAAGACCTGCTGTTAGAAAAATACACGTTCTTCAACTTCGCCAAGCACTATGTCATCAATCACAAGGTGACCAGGCAGTTTGAAGTTGACGAAGCTGTCATGCAGGAGTTCCGCAAGTTCCTGGACGAGCAAAAAATTGCCTTCACGGAAGCCGATTTAGCCGAGAACGGCGATTGGATCCGGTCCAACATCAAGGCTGAGTTGTTCATCAACGAGTTTGGTCAGCAGGAAGGCATGAGGGTACACGCCGAAAGCGATCCTGAGGTGCAGAAAGCACTCGAGCTGCTACCCCAGGCGAAGCAACTGGCGGAAAACGCGAAGAAGACCATTGCCCAGCGCAATAATGCGCGCCTCACAGCACAGCAGGGCGAGACCGCCGAGCAGCAATCGGTTAAGCGTTAGCTGAAAGCGTCAAAATACACCCCAAACTCTGTCAGCGCGCGGCATTGTCCGTCTGCCCTGAGGGTTCAGGTGATCGGCATATCGGCATCATCGGCACTAACATAAACGATGCATGGATTTGCCCCCCGCTTGATCAAACCGCCATCTATTACGTCACATAGGCAAGGGCTCGTCCGGTCGAGAAGCTCAGTACTTGGGGTTTTACCAACCGCTCGAAATCTGCGTACGCCAGCCTGATCAACTCATAATGCGAGCCTGCATTGAAGGCGATCTCGTCGTCTTCGGTTAGGGTCTCGTCCACGTACACCGGAATCCCGTAGAGATTGCCCAACGGAGGCATCGCTCCCGTCTCACAGTCAGCGAAATGCTCTTTGAAGTCGCACTCGCTAGCCAGCTCCGCCTTTCCTGCGCCGGTCGCCTGCTTCAGGGCTGCCAGGTCGACCTGATAAGACGCCGGCAGTACTGCCATGGTCAGCCGGCCATCAAGTTTCACGATCACCGTCTTGGCAAGCTCTTTGCCGGAGATGTGGGCTACAGCGGCGATGCCTTGCGCTGTGTAGGCCTTGGAATGGGTGATGACGACGTACTTCACAGCGTTGGCATCCAGAAACGCTTTAACTTTGGTGAGATGCATTTTGGCCTCCTGACAAAACTGCAGCGGACCAAGCGGCCCGGAAGGGTTTGTTAAGTTAACGCAACGTCTCGCAGTGGCTGTTTCCCCGATCTGCTTGGGGCAGTCTCAAGGTACGCGCTTTCGCGATTTTGCTACCTCCTTCCGATCAGCCGGGTCCTATTCAACCCAGTCTAATCCTGCTGGATCATGGCGCAAGCACAGCGGTCACAGGGTGCGTGTGACTCCTGCAATTCAACGTGGACCTGCGAAAACGAGCCCACTTAGTGCACAGACAAGCCACGCATGGTTGAAAAATTCAGGGTCAGGGTTAACGATTCATCGGGTAGGATTGCCCAGGGGGCAACGCAACTGGCACGGACGAGGGGGCCGAGGATCGATCCCCTACCGTTATCCGGGCACTTGGACCGCGAGAGAGGACATCTTTTTCGCAGAATTAATGGCGTCGGCAGCTGATGGCTGATGGTTCATAATCCTGGTCATGCCTTTCAAGCGCTCACAAAAAACGTATAACGAAGAGTTGCTGTACGAATACGCCATTGCAGCCTTGGGACGTCAGATGCGTACGGTGGCCGAGATCAAGCGACTGATGCGCAGACGCGTCGGAGGTCAACCCCACGGTGAACTTCTCGTCGAAGTGGTGGTCGCCCGCTTAAAGCAGCAGCACTACTTGAACGACTCCAGCTACGCTGAGAGCTATGCACGCTTCCGCATAGAAAATGAGAAGTTTGGGCGCGTGCGTGTGGCGCAGGACCTCAAGGCCAAAGGCATTCATGGCGACATCATCGATCGCGTGGTTGGGGCTGCCTACGGCGCCGTAAATGAAGAGCAGTTGGCACGCGCATTCCTGCAGCGCAAGCGCATCGTCAAGCCGGTTGGCCAGAAACCGGCGGCACGCATCTTTCGCATGTTGGTGCGCGCTGGCTTCAGCAGCGGCGTGATCTTCCGTATCCTGAAGAAGTGGGAGATTGACGACGAGACCCTTGCGGTACTGGAGAGCGCGGCGATCGAGTTACCGGAAGGTGGGGAGAAAGGCCATTAGAGCCGTTTTGTAGTCTCTAGCCGAGTTGTGCAACGAAGTGCCATGCTCTCCCGTGCGATCCGTGCCAGGCTTCAGCTGGCAAAGAACGCCGGCACCAACGTTGTCAGGGAGGAAAGCCTGGGCTAAGACCTTGCGTTGAGAAAAATACCTTTGTGGCACAGCTGAACCTATGGCTTTTCGAGGTTTCTCGCGAGCATTGCTCCAGGAGTTATGATCAGCGGAGTAAATGGCCCCAGGGCGATCAAATCACTTGAGTTCTGTTTCGGAGTTATCTGCGTAGTTCCGAGGCTGAATAATCTTCATCGCTATGCCCAAGAAGCTTGACCACACTGCTGCGTGCAGACACTTGTCGCGAGTGGACCGCGCCCTGGCGCGCATCATCGCCCGGTCAGGTCCCTGTTATCTGCAGATGGAAACAACCCTGAGCATCTTCGAAGCGCTGCTGGAGTCCATTATCTATCAGCAGCTCAACGGTAAGGTTGCGGCTACGATCGCCGCACGTGTGAAGGCCCTGTTTCCTGAAAACAAAAAGCGTATCCGCACTCGCCACGGGCTGGTGGATGGGTTCCCCTCGCCCGAGCAGATTCTGGCTTCATCGGAGGAAAAGTTACGCTCGGCGGGACTTTCCCGCGCCAAGATGCTGGCGATTCGCGACCTGGCGGCCAAAACGCTGGATGGCACCGTACCCACCATAAAGCAGGCCCGTCGCATGAGCGACGAGGATCTGATTGAACGACTCGACAGCGTACGCGGCGTGGGCCGCTGGACCGTGGAGATGCTGCTGCTGTTCCGCCTGGGACGTCCGGATGTGCTGGCTGTGGACGATTATGGCCTTCGCAAAGGATTTGCCAGGATGCACAAGCTCGAAACCCTCCCCAAACCGAAGGAGTTGCTGGCCTACGGCGAACGTTGGCGTCCCTATCGTAGCGTGGCCAGTTGGTATATGTGGCGCGCCGCAGAGATGAAAGATCTGCCGCTGGGAGGAGAAGGCCAAAAGGCATCCGCCAAGCGATCGAAAAAGACTTCACCGGCCAAATCCCGAGGTAGAACACCAGCCTGACAGCTGCGACATTTTTTCCCCGGCGTAGAGTCTCCGGGCTCGCCCGCTGCAGCCAACTTACTCAGGACGACAGCCGAAACGGGTTGTACGTTGCTGGGCACAAAACGTCGCAACCTGCGCTATGAGGGCGCACCGTTTCCCAAGGCCTGCTCGAACTTCTGGGCCGCCTCTAACTGCTCTCCCTCGGTCCCGGAGAGAATCAGAGCAGGGACATTGGCCGGGCAAGCCTTCAAAGCGGCGCAGACATTGACTGCGTGCACCATATCGGCCTGTATGCTGGGATTGATGGCCGCATCCTCTGGCGCATCCAGAATGACCATCTGAACAGTTATATCGCGGCCAATGTGCTTCTCCAGCATATCCTTGTAGTCGCCGATCTCCACCGTCTGGACGACGATGGGCCGGCCGGAACTGGTGCGTGGATTGCTAGTTTGGAACTCGATAATCCGGTGGTCCAATTCGTGACCGTAAGGAGACGCCAGGTTGCTTAGAACGTGCACTACAACGGGTTTGGGTTTCGGCTTCGCTAGCGAGCAGCCGGTTACTACGACAAACCCTGATACCAGCAGGATTGCAAGGGCAAATCGATGTCTTTGCGCCATGCTCACATCATACCGCAGCCGGGTCTCTCTCCTTGCAGCCCCGACGGTGAAGATCAAGATCGCAAGTCAGAACTGGTCGATTTTGCAGCCTCCGCTTTTCTGCTGCTGGCTTTGGCGGTTGCCTGGTGCCTCATCCATGCACCACTGAAATCCTGGCGCCCCTGGCTGCGCTTCTCTTCTCACCCCATATCCACTTGGCATAGGGTCGCGATTCCTGCATTGCATGACATTTGTCACATGGTGCCGCTGACATTCCGCACTGTTGGACGTCCTTGATTTTGACCGACAATTGCTTCTGCAAGGGGTGGACCGGACCGCGGAACGCACCGGTAGGCTTCCCGATAAGGCCGTCGCCCTTTCAAACTTGCTGTAACAGTGCGATGCTAGTGTTAGTGGAATGAGCACGATTGGGCTACTTTTATGCACGGTCTGAAAGATGAGCTGGCGTCCCTGCGGATTGATCGCGAAGCGCCGCACCGGGGAAGAGGGCGCTGGCTGCTCTTTTTGGTGCTCATCGCCGTCGCCGCTGGAGCTGTTTATTTCGTTCGTGCCCGGCCTGCCTTTTTCTCTTTTGGCGTGCTGGAAGTGGAAGCCGTTCAGGCAAGTATCCAAAGCAGCTCAAATCCTAATGCAGGGCCTCCGATACTCACCGCCTCAGGTTATTTGGTGGCGCGCAAGCAGTCGGTGGTGTCGTCGAGAATCCAGGGACGAATTACCGAGTTGCGTGTGGAAGAGGGCAGCGTCGTCAAGGAAGGCGACGTTCTTGCCACCCTGGATAACGCCGATTATTTGGCCGCGATAGCCAAGGTCAAGGCGGACATCGAGTATGCGAAAGCGGACCTTGCCGAAGCACAACGGCAAGAGCGCCTCCAGGAAGGACTTTACCGCGACAAGGTGACGTCGCTGGACGCACTTGACGCTGCCAAGGCCAAGGTGACGCTGGCGCAGGCGGCCATCGATCAGAGTCAGGCGAACCTGCTCGTCCAACAGGCGAACCTTGATTTCACTACCATTCGCGCTCCCTTTGCGGGCATCGTCGTCAAGAAGATGACCGAGGCCGGTGAAAGTGTCGCGCCCATTCCTCCCGGGGTGAACATTTCCACCGCTTCGGGGGCGATCGTCGCCATCGCCGATATGAATTCGCTGGAAGCCGAAGTGGATGTGAACGAGTCGAACGTCGCCGAACTGCACTCCGGCCAGCCCGCGGAGATTCAGGTACAGGCTATTCCTAACCATACCTACCGGGGAATCCTGCGCCAAGTCATACCCACCGCGGACCGTACCAAGGCGACGGTTACAGTGAAGGTTGCCATTGTCGACAAGGACAAGTATCTGAAGCCGGAGATGAGCTGCAATGTGACTTTCCTACAGCCCCAGAAGGCAGAGAAGAAAGACTCACCACCGCAACGCATCGTTACCATACCGAAAGATGCGGTGACGACGCGCGATGGCAAGCCGGTGGTTTTTCAGATCGAGGACAATAAAGTGCATGTGCTCCCCGTCACTACGGGAGCTGATCTGCACGGGCAGGTCATCGTCAGCAGCGGCCTCACAGGGTCAGAGACGGTGGTGAATAATCCCCCGCAGAAGCTGCGAGACGGCGATTCGGTGAAGACCAAAACCTAAGATATCGCCTCAAACACGGCACAGAGATGACACTAGAGACAGTCACGGAGATAGAGAACTCATGAGTACAACCCCAGCGACGGCAACGACTACTGCCGTTAGCGTACAGAACGTGCGCAAGGTGTATCAACGCGACAGCTTGCAGATCAAAGTGCTCGACGGCCTGAATTTGGAAGTCTTCGAGGGGGACTTCCTGGCACTTATGGGTCCGTCCGGCTCGGGTAAGACCACACTGCTCAACCTGATTGCAGGAATCGATCGCCCGACATCCGGCCGGGTCGTGGTTGGGGGCACCGACCTGGGCCCACTGACGGAGGGTGAGCTTGCGAAATGGCGCAGCCGAAACATCGGGTTCATCTTCCAGTTCTATAACCTCATCCCAGTGCTGAACGCGGTGGAAAACGTCGAGTTGCCTCTGCTGCTCACTTCCCTCTCCCGCGGCGAACGCCGTGAGCGCGCCATGACAGCGTTGCGTATCGTGGGGTTGGAGGATCGTGCCAAGCATTACCCCCGACAGCTCTCCGGGGGACAGGAGCAGCGTGTCGCCATCGCCCGCGCCGTGGTTACCGACCCCAACGTCCTGGTTGCTGACGAGCCCACCGGCGACCTTGACCACCAGAGCGCCGAGGAAATCCTGACGCTGATGGAGACCTTTAACCGCGATTTCCACAAGACCATCGTCATGGTGACCCACGACCCGAGAGCTGCAACGAGAGCACACACCCAGCGTCATCTTGACAAGGGAGTGCTGACGAATTGACAGGAAACGGCAGCTTGCGTTTACAGCCGCATCTGTCTGTGACGGACATCTTGATGTCTTCGACGGTCCACGGACAAAGCGCGGTCCGGCTGGCTTTAGCCGCCAAGGAAACTCATATCTACGCCTTCGGCGTTCAACTCCCCGTAGGGGCGCAAACCGGTCTTCAGGCTAACGTCATCGGCGCGACCGAAGCCGCGCTTCTTCAACGCCACATTTGTGAGACGGATTCGTTATGAAGTACGCAAGGCTGGTTCTGAAGCATCTCCGCAAGAACTGGATTCGTACCCTAAGTACGGTGTTGGCTATGGCGGTGTGCATCTTCCTGTTCTGCACGCTGCAGACGGTCGTCGAGGCTGTCAACTTCGGCCTGCACAGCGGCAACTCCGGACGCCTGGTGACGCGCCACAACGTCAGCCTGGTGTACAACCTGCCGCTCAATTACAAGGCCAAGGTCGCAGCCATACCTGGCGTTACCAATACTGTGATGAACGCCTGGTTCGGCGGTGTCTATCGCGATCCCAAGAACTTCTTCGCCAACTATGCCACAGAACCTGAAGCCTTCCTTCAGATTTACCCCGAGATCATGCTGCCGGAGGACCAGAAGCAGAGGTGGTTTGGCGACCGACGCGGCGCCATTATCGGCCGCAAGCTGGCTGAGAAATGGGGCTGGAAAGTAGGAGATACCTTCGAGTTGGAGAGCAGCATCCCCCCTTACCGCGTCGGTCATCCCTTCGACTTCGTAGTGGACGGCATCTACGACACCGACGAGAAGAAATACCCTGCCACCGATCTCAATTCGATGTACTTCAACTACAAGTACCTTTACGAGGCCACGGGGCGCAACATCGGTATTGGCTGGCTGACCGAGACGATTGACGACTCCAAGCACGCAGGTGCCATCAGCAAAGCCATTGACGCCGAGTTCGAGAACACCGACACGCCGACGAAAACGGAGACGGAGCAGGCTTTCCTCGCTGGCTTCGTTGCCATGGCCGGTAACCTGGCACTACTGCTGAACGGCATCGGCCTCGCTGTGGCGTTCACCATTCTGCTGGTGACGGCTAACACCATGAGCATTGCCGTACGCGAGCGTCAGCAGGAGATTGCCGTCCTGAAGACGCTGGGCTTCTCTTCTCCGTTGGTCATGACGCTCATCCTGGGTGAGGCGCTGCTGATTGGGTTGCTGGGCGGGATCATTGGCATTGGCCTCAGCCTGCTCATTCTCTGGAAGTTGCCGGAAGCACCAATGATCGGCGATGTCGTAGCCGGCTTCCCCAACTTTGGCCTATCCCCTCAGACTACCGCGATCGGTATTGCTATAGCTTTGCTGTTAGGTCTGGTCGCCGGCTTCTTCCCGGCGATGACGGGTTATCGGGCGAGGATTGCGGAGAGTTTGAGGCAGATTTGATGGAAGCGATTTGCGACTGGTGCCGCAAACCATTCTTAGGCTGCGCCACCCGCCCTATGTCTTGAGTGGTGCCGTTTCGAAAGTTCGAGAGGGTCACAGTGCCTGACGAGCAGGCGAAAAATTATCCAGGACCTGCTGCAGCTGATCCGGAATGACGTAAGTAAGGTGGCAAAGCTTAGAGAAGTGAAATCAGCCTGCGGTACATGGCGGAACCGCCGGTTGATGCTTCGGAGTCAGAGGACGTCATGAAGAAACTTCATTTGCTGTTACCGGCTGTCGTGTTGTGCATCGGCTGTTTCGCCCAGGAGGCCGTCTTTGCGCCGGGGCAGAACCTCATTCTCGAAAACATTCCGCCGGTACCCGCTTCAATAGCGGAGCATGCAGACCGCTACACCAACATTCGGGCGGCCGCCATGTTCGGCTGGCACCCGCAGCGGCGCGAGATACTCATCGGCACACGTTTCGGGGACACGCAACAAGTGCACCAGGTCGCCATGCCCATGGGTGCACGTACTCAGATGACCTTCTTCGCCGACCGCGTGGAGGACGCCAGCTATCCTCCTCACTCGGGCGCCTGCTTTCTGTTCCGTAAGGACGTCGGCGGCGGGGAGTGGTACCAGATTTACCGCTTTGACACGGACAGCGGCGCCATCACGCTGCTTACTGACGGCAAGTCACGCAACACGGAGTTTGCGTGGTCGAATGACGGTGACCGCATTGCCTATGCCAGCACCCGCCGCAACGGCGCCGACCTTGACTTCTACGTGATGAATCCGTCCGACAAAAGCAGCGACAAAC
>CAZDYZ010000547.1:0-5921 GCA_964509525.1 uncultured Acidobacteriaceae bacterium | reverse complement strand
CTGCAAGATGAATAGGATGAACAGCCTGCTCTGACTGAGGTCTTATCATAAAGTTCAGAGGCGCCTGCTCGGGAATCCCTGCAGCACTTGAAACCAATGGACCTTGAATATGAGGGTTTCGCTGATCGTTTCCATCTCTGTGTGTGATCCCCCAGCCTGAAACCTCAGTCGTACATGGCATTCCAAGCGGAACCGACGGTATCTCCCTCCTTTCCAGACGGATACCTGAACAGCTGGGTTAAGGTGATGCATATGCAGTGACGACTCTTCTGAGTTTTGCCGGTGCTGAACTGGCGGACTCATCTTGACATTTGTTCCAGTTTCGAACACACATAGGATCGCAGCAAAGACCCGACGGTTGCCTGTCCGGCTTTTAGGTCGCTACATAGATGGACTCGCGCAAGCCCGTCACAATCTTTGGTGTTGCCGATCACTTGGATCAATGCTGACGCCCGCGACACATGGGTGTTCTGGCGCGCACTGATTCCTCCCAACGCCAGCCGGCGCCAGCGAATGAGCCCGTCTTCGGTCCATGAATTGCTGTCTGTGTATGTGTTTCACCTACGGTACAAGCACGCCCCATCAGCTCATGGATCTCTCGAATCTGAGGCGCCCGACTAGATGTGCGACTAGCGGACACGGCTGCCCCTATGAATTGATGCAGATTTTGACAGATCAACGCGTCTCGGAGAAGTTGGTTGCCGTGACATTTTGGGTCAATACCATTCGTACGAGTGCCGCGCCACACGAGGTGGGTTTACCAGAATGTTCAGTTAGACACTTGTTGCAACTGGCGCGATACAGCGTTCGAAGACCACGGTGTGAGTCGTGACTATTCGGTGATGACCTATGTGCTGCGTTCTGACAGAAGGCAAGGATGATGCCTTCGCTGACAACTATTGATCGCTATTCATAACGCTAAAACATCTTTCTCGCTCAACAAGTAGATACTTTATAGGAGGCTGTTCTATCCTTCGTTTGCTATACTCTGGCCCATGTCTGATTCTGCTGGCGCGAGGTTCTATGTCGATGACGGAGCCACCGAAAATGACCGAGCGGGAGATCCTCGCGCTTGTGGCGGAGGCTGCGTCCTGGGTAAATCAGATGCGAGAGCAGTATGCTCCCTTGGCCATGTCACTGGACCATCTCCAGAAAACTAAGATGCGACCCTTCTTTCCCGTCGAACTTATCGATCGTGTGCGGGTGGTCGACCTGTCCGAAAAAGGTGAAATCTTGCCCTACCCGCCATTCTACTCGCGGGTGAGGGCCGGGGGGTCGCGTGTTGTACCGGATGCTGCCCATCTGGCTTCCATACCGTTCATCGATCTAGTGGCGTTCGGACAAAAACCTACCGATCGAACTCTGTTTCACGCTATGGTGCACGTCGCCCAGTTCACCCTCCTCGGGGTTGAGCGATTCATGGAGCTGTATGCGCGAGGGTTGAACAATAAGGGATGGTACGTCCTGGTGTCGCTGGTGGAACACGCTTATAAGTTGGACACCCGCTTCGCCAAAGATCCTTGCGATGCCTTCTCCGTGACCGAAGAGGTTCAAAAATGGGCACAGAGTGGACGGTATGAACGATAGGTAGAGGCGGTCAGCAGCTCGATCCTTGCCACTTGCGTAATAGCGCGCTTCTTCAAACAGGCGGCAAGACACGAAGACAAAGAAGGATTACCGACAATTGGTTTTGTCTGCCCTTACTTTCGGTGACTTATACTGCCTCGCATCTGCAAGTGACAGAACTCACCACCGAGTAAACTCTGACCAAGCCGGAGTAAATCGAGGACTCCACCAAGATCAGATTTTGGCGGCCCAACACAGAGCTTCAAATTGCATTGTCGTTAACAGCTTTATGGCATGGTGCGCAACCTATCGATAAACACGCACGAGCCATTGCCGCCCTTTTGCCAGACGAACTCGGGATCTATGGGATCACTGCTGCGCTCCGGATAGGGAGGTACCATGATGCACCGACACCCGCCTTGCCCAAGTGTCACATTCCGAAGCAAGTATTCGGGAGTGATGGAATTCTGCAGGATCACCAGAGAAGATATCCGGTCTTCGGGACCTAGGTTATAGCTACCCTTCACTGACAGGCCGAGACCGCTGAATGCTGGATAAATTCCATACTTCTTGGTTAACCAGTCGCCTATGGATGGATCGTGCGAATAGAGTTCGGCAGCCGCCTTGAAAAGGTCGGCAAGGACAAGGGTAACATTCTCTCCAGGGGTATCTTGGTAACGCTGAGCAATGCAGTAAGCCTCGTTCTCTGCATCGTGAACCTTCGCCGGACAACTGAGCCCCTCATCTGCCAGGTCGGTCGTGATGGCGTGCAGGACATTGGGCCATGTCGCAAGGATAGGTTGAATTTGAGATGAGTCGACCGGCTTGCAGCGGACCGCTGCCAGGATGTTCGTATGTGCGTCAGCAAGTCCGGGGTACGTTACCATCACCGCCAATGGCATCGGCGCAAGAAAGTACGTGGAGGCCCCAAAGAACGCGCGCAGGGCGCCCGGCTTCGCCAGGTGATCAACGATAGAGCCCTTCGGCACGAATGCGACCCGGAAGAAATCCATTTGTTCCTTGGGTTCATGGGCGTGTTCGACTTGTGTCGCCAGCGACACGACAGCGCGTGCGGGCGGTCGTTTGTGAGCGCATGCTGCTGTCACTAATGCAATTGCCACGGTGACTAGCAACACCGCGCAGCCGCCCGAAGAACGATGGCTATGGCGGGTAGTCAATGGTTGGCCCTTCGCCAAGTTCGCAATTGTGCCGGCTGGAAATCGTATTTTCAAGGATTTTTTCCGACAAGTGTCGCGGTCAGCTGTCAATCTCGGACGCTGTGGGCGGTGCTGACCCAGTTGCGAGTTCAGGATGGCCAATGTAAGAGGGCTAAGTTACGCGAAGGGCGTTAACAAGGCACTGTTAACGCTGAGCGGTCGGCGTAGGGTTTGTTAAGATCTGCGTCTCCTCAAAGGACCGAAACATCGCCGCTCGTCAGGTGGCTGGACCGGTCATCCTCATAACTGTTCTGGAATCAGAGGTAAGAATCACAAGTAACCATTGGGTCCTACCCGTTCGATGGCTTGTAGGTGTGGTCAGTCCAGAGGGAAGTTCTTGGGTAGGCAAAGCATTCCCGCCTGTCCCTGGCTCAGTATCCCACCAGCTACAGCACCCGCATTTCTCTTCTATCGTCTCGCATGGGCCGCTGAGGGGTAAATGGAACGCTGTCGCGACAGTTCAGGACCGAACAGCACGTGTGGTGGCAGATAACCTGCTTGGCATCACAGAAAAGCGGTCATCAGGTTCAACCAGAAAGCGCTTATGGACCATCGAGGTCGACATTCTTGACTGGCAAGTCCCAATGTGCGTCGAGGATCTCGAATCGGCGCTGTTCTTCGCGCTTATAGGTTTTCTGATTGGGAAAAAGTTGCTTTAGCAGGGGTTTTTCGTCGAAGCCATCGGCAGCAGTGGCAGCGTTCTTAAAGACGATGGTAACACGGTAGTCCCAGCGGCCGTCTTCGGTGGTGTGATAGCGAGGAGAGACTGCGTTTACTTTGAGTAGGCGCCCGAGTTCAACTTCCTTCCGCAACAGCGGGTAGTGGTTCTTTTTAAACAGTGTGATGAACTCTTCGGCATGTCCCCATTTCACTTTGTAGTAGTACTCCACAACAAAGGGCTTCGGCTGGTCTTCGAGGGTTGCAGTGCCCTGTGGCGTTGCCTGAGCCAAATTGAGGTCAGCAATCAAACTGAGTACGAATAGCACGAGCGTCATGCGTGGCATGGGATTCTCCAGGGTGATGGAGAGTGTATACCATTGCTGTAGCGCATGATACTCAGGAGCTTTGCGCCCGAGGCATCAGGATCAGCAGCCGAGTGGAGGAGGATATTTCAGTCAGCGCCTTCATCCGTCCGCCCGATAAGGTGGTTGCGGGCTGTAGCTATCCACCACATGCGATGGGAACTACGCCCAGTCTCTGCATCCATCCGTTGCATTCGGTGATTCATACTGACAGAGTTGTGCCAGCGTGGCCAACTCTACTGACGTCTGGCCATCGTTTGCGTACACAGAAATTGGCAGCTTGTTGTCAAAATCTACCCTGGTTGATTTCCACGCAATGCTCAAGGGCTGCCCAGCCTGTAACGAACAGGCGTTGGAACCTACATCGGGGAGGAGCTCTGAAAACAGGTAGCTCCCCTACTCTGCAGCCAGATGGCAGATGACCGTATCGATGAGCACTCTCCTGGTGCCCGAACCCCTTGCAAGGCGAAGTTCGTCGTCAATCGAATCTTCGGCGACCTGCGCCGCGAGACAAAGGACACGAGGAAACAGGGCCGGGGAGAACGTCCCCCCGGCTTTTCAGGTTAATGCCGGGAGTCAGCTAGAGTTTGGTGCTAGAGTGCTCCCCTAATTTGCCTGAAGAAGAATTCCCAGTTGACGCTTGGAAGTTTCGGCTGGCCGAATATAACTCCGTATGTACCGTTCATGAATGGAGGCTGAGCGTAGCCGTCACTTTGGACGATCTGACTCCAGACATCCGCCACAATGACATAACCGGGATATTCTCCCGGTAGCATTGCGTAGTAGGTATTGTAAGACTTTACTTGATCGGCGGTTATCCCGTAGTAGTTGACATCCGCCGTGGGTGGGGCGTTCACTACTACCACTCGGGTAACATTGGGTTTGTTCGCCTTGAGGTAGTTAATGAGGTAGACGATGCACGATATGTGCTCCTTCCCGGTAACCTTGTAAATCAGGTCGTTGGTGGCCAGTTCGATGATCGCTGCGGTGGCTTGGGGCGGAAAGGACGCAATGTAATCCTCACCGGATTCACACGTACCAGCGCCATCTGCGAACTGGATCAGATTTGAAATGTTGCTGTAGGTCCACGGGGCAAAACCGGATTGCAATCCCCCGAACAATGCGGGGACGGTGGTCTCTACGTCTATGGCAGAGGCCGACAGCGCCGTAGCCAGGATCAGGGTGAACGTCAACATCAATGTTTTCATGTTTTTCCTCACTGTTTGGTTGGGCACGCTTCGGCAGTAAGGAGTCTCTGCTGGACGCCAGAACTGGTACAGAAATCTCCAATCCTGCCGGGGGGCGTCCTCTTGACATAGCCCATCGGCAACGCGCAGAGATTCATCAGGTGGAGGACATGAGATTTAGCACTTAGTTGGGGGCTTCTGCGTATCTGATTGCTTCGGTTGACTACCACCCTTTGCGGTCGCAACTAGAGGCTGCCGCAACATATGGTGGCCTGCTGAATCAACCAAAATATGCAGGCGTTGGCTACGAAGAGCCCTTGCCGTGACCGGCAGGGGAAGAAATGCGGTATCAGGAGAGCCAACGATGGGCAAATATACTTGCCCTGCTCAAAGGGCGCAGAACCCATGGGCAGTCCGAACCCAAAGGATCCTGCCATTAGGTTGGCAGCGGGCGTCTTCTGACGTTTGAGCCGTGAAAAAAGGGACTGGAGCACTCGAACAAAGAGTCCTTGGGAGGGGCTACTCGTAAGTGGCTGTTGGATTCCCTCTCTGGAAACACCGACTACGCCCAGACGAAAATGCAATGAGCTCAGACGGCCAATGCACCGAGACCGAAGGAGTTGGTGTCGTTCGTCCTTGGTTTCCGAAGCGACCTCTATTTGCCCCTCTGAGGCGCGGATGACGATGGAAGAGCGTCTCGAGACTATCCCTTCAGCTAATGGTGTTGGCCAGCCGCGGGCTGGTCAAGAGCGCCTCTCTCTTTTCCGGGCCTGTAGGAGATAAGAACGTCCGAGACGAATCGGTGTAAAATCACGCCTGCTCGGGCTCCAAAATGAAGTGCTTTCAGGAGTTCAGGAGAGCGGAGATCCTTCTAAGGAGACTCTGATTAAGCTCTTCCTTTTTCACAGCGAGTTTGGATAGAGTCACGC
>CAZDYZ010000546.1:0-1754 GCA_964509525.1 uncultured Acidobacteriaceae bacterium | reverse complement strand
CAGCAAAAGGCGGCGGTCAACTCCGGACACTGGCCATTGTTCCGCTACAACCCGCTGTTGGCCAAGGAAGGCAAGAACCCGTTTGTCCTGGATTCGCGCCCACCCAGCATTCCGCTGGAGAAGTACATCTACAACGAGACGCGCTACACCATGCTGGTGAATGCCGATCCGGACGAGGCCAAGAAGCTTTTGCACGAGGCGCAGGAAAACGTGACCGAGCGCTGGAAGCTGTATCAGCATATGGCGTCGATGAGCTTTGAGAAGAAATAAAGCAAAGAGGGGCGATTATGGCCGACAAAGTAGAAGTGGAGCTTAAGGTTCCGATCAAATACGCGCGGATGTGGCCGAGAGACGTGTTCTATCGCCGACTGTCAGAACCGAAACCTATAGCCGGCTTGAAGAAGAAACCGCTGGCAAAAACACAATGGCTGTATAAGACAATTGACCTCCTTTCACAGCCTGGCGTTTACGTTCTCTATCGAGATGACGTGCCCTACTATGTCGGCCAGACTGAGATTCTTCGATCAAGGCTCGCGGCACATGCTCGGGTTCCGCAATCTCATTACTTCCACCATTGGAACTATTTCTCTGCCTTCGTATTTGACAAGAAGGATCTAAACAGCATGGAGGCGATCCTGATTGCCGCCATGCCGACTGCTAATGCTAGAAAGCTGTTGAAAAAGGAACCGTTCCCTCAAGAGTTGACCCAGATGTTCAACGACATCTGTCTGGCGAAGGCCAACCCAGAGTGTGACACGAAAGCAGAGCGGGCAACCGAGCCGTTCGATAAAGAAGAAACTGACGAGGACGAATCATGATAGATCTATCCACCACTTATCTGGGACTGAAGCTGAAAAACCCGATCGTAGTGTCAGCCTCGCCGCTCACCGAGAAGCTGGAGAATTTTCCCCGTCTGGAAGATGCCGGAGCCTCCGCCATTGTGATGTATTCACTGTTCGAGGAGCAGATTGAGGCGGAGAGCGAAAACATTGACAGCGCGCTCGAGTACGGCGCCAACAGCTATGCTGAATCCACGTCCTACCTGCCCGACATGCCGAAGTATCATATCGGCCCGGATCGGTATCTGGACTTGTTGCGCAAGGGCAAAGCCGCGGTGAGTATACCCGTCATAGCCAGCCTCAACGGTAGCTCCCCTGGTGGGTGGGCGCGCTACGCCGAATTCATGGAACAGGCCGGCGCCGACGCACTGGAACTAAACATCTTCGACGTTCCCACCGACCCCAACATCACCGCGGAACAGCTCGAGAACCGTTACACCAACTTGGTGCGCACCATCCGCAAGAAAGTTCGGATCCCGATTGCGGTCAAACTTGGACCCTACTTTACCTCGTGCGCGAACTTCGCCAAGAAGCTTGCTGAAGCGGGAGCCGACGGTATCGTGATTTTCAATCGCTTTTATCAACCCGACTTTGACCTCGATGAGCTGGAGGTGGTGCCCAATCTTGTTCTCAGCAGCCCGCACGAGCTGCGCCTCCGGCTACACTGGGCCGCCATCCTCTATCACCAGGTTGAAACCTACATTGCCATCACCGGCGGCGTACACGATGCTACCGACGTACTGAAGTCGATGATGGCCGGCGCACACGTCGCAATGGTGACCTCCGCACTGCTAAAGTATGGCATCGAGCACATCGGCGTGGTACTGGCGGGCATGGAAGCCTGGATGGCAGAACACGAGTACAGTTCGGTGAGTCAGATGCGAGGCAGCATGAGCCTGCTCAACGTCGAAGATC
>CAZDYZ010000545.1:0-1562 GCA_964509525.1 uncultured Acidobacteriaceae bacterium | reverse complement strand
TCACGTTGACCCTGTCATGGTCGATCTTTTCGTGCGCGCGAAAGGGGTCGATGGCGCTGTGCTCATCACCGACGGCATCAGCGCTGTTGGTATGCCTGACGGGATCTACATGCTAGGGTCGCTTGAAGTAGAGGTGCGTGACAATCATTGCGAGTCGCACGGAAAGCTGGCCGGCAGCCTGCTGACCCTTGATCGCGCGGTGTGCAACGCGATGAAGTTTGCCCAGCTGAGCTTCCAGGATAGCCTGCGCATGGCCACCCTGAATCCAGCCCGCGTGCTGGGCATTCAAGATCGTAAGGGTGTGTTGCGGCCAAATGCCGATGCGGACATCGCAGTCTTTTCTCCCTCTGGCCAGGTGCTGCAAACAATCGTGGGCGGCGCGGTCCATTAGCCCAACCCCTCGCGTAACCGCCCTGCCGCAGATTCCGAAAACCTTTACCCGCTGCATGTCGAATGGCAGGCGTGACGTCCACATGACCAGGAGGACCAGTCAGCTGATAGTGCGGGAAGGGTGCCCCGGCAAGCGCGAGGGTGCCATTTCCTTCAGCTAGCGGCAGCGAGCTACGATCAGCGTCATGTCGTCCCCCTGCTCTTCCGGGCTAAACTGCTGTACCTCCCTAAGAATGCCATCCAGGATTTTGCCGGCTGATCGTTTCTGGCGCTGGCGAATCGCCTCCACCAAGCGCTGTTCGCCAAACTCTTCGCTGTCTCCCTCTGCGCTCTCCCCAGCTTCGGAAACGCCATCGGTGTAGATCACCAGGACATCCCCGGGGGTAAGTATGCAGTCAACCACCTTGCAGTCCCACTCCTCAAACAATCCCAAAACGGTTGCCGTGGCGTCGAACCTCTCCGCATGCCCATTCGCCCGTAGGCGGATTCTGCCCGCAATTCACATAGCGCAACAGCCGCGTCTCGCCGTTGTAAACCGCGAAGAAGATAATTCATCCACGCTACGGTGTAGAGTATTGTCAGCGCCGCAAGCACCAGGGCTGCGGAATACAGCAGCGGACGGAAGTGCGGTGTGATCCGGTTCAGGCATCAGGTTCGATTTGTCTCCAGCCATTATCGCGCCGGCCATGGGGTTTAACATCCGGGGGCTTTACGGCATCGGGTTAGCCGAGCTAAAGACAAGCTGCAGGAACCAACTCTCATGCCCTTCATGGCGTGCGGTGGCATAGGCGGGGCTCCTCTGGCCCCGGTTATCCCTGCTGCAAAGTTGCAGCCATACAGCCACAATTCACCTGCTGCCACAGCTAAACCGAGTAAAATGAGACCACTGGCACAAGGATGGCTTCTTTGCCGGACTCGGCGAGCCGGAATTCATACGGGTATATAACTGCGAATGCCGCAAATTGGAAGCTTCACGCTGTTGCTGGCCCTGGCGCTGGCGGCGTATTCGTTCGTCGCGGGCGTGCTGGCGCTGTATCGCAAGGACGATCGACTGGGCGAAACCGCACGCCGGGCCGGAATTGCCTGCTGGGCAGCGGTGACCGTGGCCGCCGTGGCGCTGGTGATGGCCGCGTTCGGCAACGACTTCTCTGTCTCCTACATCATGCACCACA
>CAZDYZ010000544.1:0-2103 GCA_964509525.1 uncultured Acidobacteriaceae bacterium | reverse complement strand
TGCCCGAGCTTGGTCTCGGGAAACAGCTCCAGCACCGCCGCGGCCATCAGGTGCGCTGAGGAGTGGCGAAAAACCTCCAGCGCTTCAGGATCGCGCTCGGTCAGGATGCGCAATTCGGCGTCTTGCTCCAGCGGACGGGTGAGGTCGATTAGTTGAGTATTATTTTTCGAAGGCTCGGCTAACGCAGCTGCCCCCTCCGCAGCTGACTTGTGCCCGTTGCCGCCACTGCCGTTCGCCGACAAGGGCTTGATTTGAGCGACCAGTGCAGCGTCAGCCAGGCGCGGGCTGATGCTCTTGGCAATGTCGAGTGCAGAGGTCCCGCGCGGCACGTCCTGCACGCTGCCGTCTGGCAATTTCACATGAATGGTTTCGGCCATGGTGACAACCTATATGCAGCTTTCAGGCTGCAGACTGCAAACTTTTGAGTTTATCGAAGCAAGGAGGCGAAGGGCAATTGACGCCCCAAGGTTGCTACCGGGATGTTCGTTGGCGCCAAGCGCGCACTTCCAGCATCAGAGCGCCGACCAGCCCTGCCCCGCCGAGAGTGATGGCCACAGGAATGGCCACGTGCTTATAGGCATTCGTCATATCGATGTTGCTGCCTTTCATCATGCCATAAAAAACGGTGCCCACGATACCAAAAAACAGCCCTGCACCCATGCCTCCGGCAGTGAAGAGCACGGTCGTGAATAACACGCGCACCGTCGTGGTAAAGACGATCGAGACTTTGCTGCGTTGCTTGCTGTGTTCCATTGTTACCAAGGCATCGCAATTCTTAGGGTACAGCAGCCCTGCTAGGTCATCCAAAACCTGATTTTTCGGTTTTTCTTGACACGAGCCGTGATTCGCAAGTAAATTCTCGCGACACATTTTGCAGGTAGCTACCTGGCGAGGAACGAGCATGAACAAAGGGGACCTGGTGGACAAAATCGCCGCCGCCAACGGCATTAGCAAAACCGCTGCCGGGGGCGCGATCGACACGATCGTGGATGCGGTCACGATGTCGCTAAAGAAAGGCGACCGCGTAACCCTGGTAGGCTTCGGCACCTTCTCAGTCTCGCAGCGCAAGGCGCGCAACGGGCGGAATCCGCAGACGGGCGGCGTCATCAAGATTGCCGCGCGGCGCGTCGCCAAATTCACTCCGGGCATCGAGCTGAAGAAGGCCGTTAACAAGAAATAGGGCAACACAGCCCAGCAACATTTGCGATTCTGCGGCAGGGCAGTAGCTCTGCCGCGTTATCGTCTGCCGGTTCCGCTCGCAGAATTCCCGCCATTGCGGAAGCAAGTGAGGTTAGCTCATGCAATTTGTATCCAACGGATTGTTTGCCATCCACGTTACCGACCTTGCAAAAGCGCGGGATTTCTATCGCGACCAGCTGGGCTTCCGACTCATCGTGGAGTCCGCTGACCAACTCGTTTTCGAAACCGGACGCTTCCGGCTCTATGTCAACCGTGATGATCACGTTTTGCCCTTTGTTCCAGCTCTCGAAGTGGAAGATTACGAGGCAGCCAAGGAATTCCTGACCGGTTTGGGTTGTGAGATTGTGCGCGAATGGCCGAACTCCAGGGCGCTGTATTTCCGCGACCCCCTGGGACAGCTTATCGACATCAAGGAGTCCAATTGGATGTAAGATGCCGCCCTTTGCCGAAACCCTTCCAGGAGACAAACTTGTGCACCGCAGGACGCTCGGCGACTTTGAACTTATCGTGCTCTCAGACGGGATCTACATGAATGACGGCGGCGCCCTGTTTGGCGTTATTCCAAAGGTGATGTGGGAGAAGCGCACCGTGCCGGACGAGCGCAATCGAATTCCAATGGGCACCAACGCGCTGCTGGTGCGCACCGGAGAGCATAACGTGCTGATTGACACCGGCATTGGTGACAAACTCAGCGCAAAGCGGCGGGCCATCTACGACCACGAACCACGCCTGCTGAAGAGTTTTGCCGAGGCCGGCGTTTCCCCCGACGATATCGACGTCGTCATCAATACCCATCTCCACTTTGACCACTGCGGCTGGAATACCTATTACAAAGATGGCAAGGCCATCCCGACATTTCCGCGCGCCAAGTATTACGTGCAGCGAGGCGAGCTGGAGCACGCG
>CAZDYZ010000543.1:0-2244 GCA_964509525.1 uncultured Acidobacteriaceae bacterium | reverse complement strand
CGATGGTCCTCAGGTGCAGGGCTGCCATCTGTTCCACGTGTTTCTTTTCGTCTTCCAGTTTCCCCAGATAAAGCCGATACGAGCGGTACATGACATAAATCACCGGAATCAGCAGGGCCGAAGCCTGCCAGCTGAAGAGTTTGTTCAACGAGGTGACGAGCCAGGCAACCGCAGCGCCGACAAGGTAGTTCGGAAATGACCAGAAGTAGCATTCGGCCCAGGTATGCGAAAACGAGCGGCGCTCGGTAAGGGAGACCACCGCGGCAACCGGAATCGTATTTGCCAGGAAATAGGTGATGGCCGTTGCCATCAGCTGCAAAGGCTCACTGAGCACTGCTGAGCGGTGAAATACCAAATAGCACAGTTTGATAGAAATGGCGATCTGGGCCACATTGAAAAAGACATGAATCGGCAGCACCCGCTTCTGGTGCCAGAAAGTTTGAACAACCGCAGCCACACACCCGAGCACCAGGGTCTCAGCGGGTGACAGTTCAGCGTCAGCGATGGAAATCAGAACCACTATTAGATTCACGGACATGGTGCCGTTGATACGTGGCAGCGCAACCTTGAATCCGGAGGCAAAGATGACGGCTAACAGATAGCAGGCAAATCTGGCCCACTGGGGCCAGGAGGAGTGCAGAAATTCAGCTACAAACACGGCGAGTCCGCTGGAGAGTACCAGGGCAATGAACGCCTTCGCTTGAGCAGTCATTGGGGAAGTTTTCACCTTCTCGGGTGCAAGCGACCCTTGCGATTCATGTGCCCGGCCGTCGATCGGACCGGCCGCTGAAAGTCGGGAGTGTCCCGAGCCGGCGACTCAGGACACTCCTTTCAAGACATCGGCATTAGGCGAAAAGAACGTTACCAAGCTGCGTGTTGCCTGCCCCATACCGCCGGGTCGGTGCCAGGCACGGCCACTCCCAACGTCGGAGGCGCTGGTGACTTGCAGTCCCCTGCCCCGTCTGAGCGCTGCGGGGCAAAAGAACCCCACATGACGGAAGCGTTGGTAACTGCTTTCGATCCCTTCGCCACTTTATCTCCTTGGGCTTGCGTACCTCTGGACCGGTCGTGGGCCCTGCCGCCGTTAACGACCAGGCCTGCCGAAGCGCTAGGAGGAGATTGCGGTCTGACGGAAGGGTTGTGGCAAGTTGCGGACGAGAGAGCACGAACCGCTATTGTGAGCACAGCCGCCATGACGGCCAATTGCGTGCGACGGAACCTCGGGCGGATCCTTCTTACGTTCTTCATCTTCTCCATGTCATTCGCTCCTTAGTTCTCACCATTGATGACGGCAGTGAAGTCGCTCGACATAGTTCCGTCGCCCCACATGGCTGAATTGCCCCACATGGCAGAGTTGCCCCACATGGCGGAGTTGCCCCACATCGCCGAATTGCCCCACATAGCAGAGTTGCCCCACATGGCGGAGTTGCCCCACATCGCTGAACTACCCCACATGGCGGAGTTGCCCCACATCGCGGACTCGGGTAGGAATATGCTGCCGCCCCACACGACTGAGGAACCCCACATGGCAGAGTTGCTCGAGACGCCCGATGAACCTGCCGTGGCAGCCACTGATTGTCCCCACGGCGTTGTACTATCTGCGAGGAAAAATACGTTACCGCTCTTAGGGTCGTAGTACGAGGTCGGAGATTTTGCTACTCCCGGCGCCAGATCAGTGTTGTTCAACGCTGCCTGCAAGTCGAGGTAACCTGTTCCCACCGTAAAGGCATCGGCTTGGATGTTGTAGGTGACCCCCGCATCCACCACCGTGGTGTAAAGTGGCAAGCCCTTCCAGGCTGTCTTCATCAAGCGTGCCTTCACTTGGTCCGGTGTGAGTGTTGGGTCCTGCTGCAGCATGAGCGCAACCCCTCCGCTCACCACGCCAGTTGCCATGCTGGTTCCGCTCAGGATGAAGTACGCGTTAGATGGTAGTGTTTTGGGTCCCTTCATGTAATATCCAGACAGAACACGGTTTCCTGGATATAACTGTTCCAGCGTGCCTGGTTCCTGAAGGGAAACCACACGGTTGCCGGGGGCGACCAAGTCAGGCTTGACGATGTTGTCGATCAGAGTGGGTCCTTTAGAGCTGTAGCTGGTCATTACGTCGTCGCCGCGTTGTGGGGTCTGCTTTGTATTTGTCGCCCCAACAGTAATCACGTAAGGATCGTTTCCGGGTGCTTGGATAGTCCAGTAACCGTCGGTACCCATCGAGTTGTCGCGTCCGTCGTTGCCGGCGGAGACGAC
>CAZDYZ010000542.1:0-8260 GCA_964509525.1 uncultured Acidobacteriaceae bacterium | reverse complement strand
AGCTGAAACAGAACCGTCACGGGGTGGCTTGTGCTTGGATATTCAGTGTTCCCACGTAGGAGTCGGCAGGCAGTTGCGGGACCTTGGTGGTGTCAATGTTGTATCCGAGAGTGTCGCTCACACTTCCGGTCCTGTTGGCTGCCGTTATGGCAACGTTGGCCAGCTGCAAGCCGGAGGCTGCCGCAACAAACGGACTGGTACTGGTCAATGCCAAAAACGATCCCGCACCGTTGATTTGTATCCCCACAGCGGCTGAGGGAATGTCCATGGTATTCGCCGGGTTTTGGTGGACCAAAGCTGAGGTCGCGCTGCTGAAATAGGCCCAAACCGCTACCGCGGTGCGCGTTTTTTTCAGCGTGCTCCAGGAAGTAGTCACTGCGGTGGTTCCGCTTCCCGGATTGCTGCCGGTGTTGGCTGTGAGCGTGAAGTTGATCGCAGCGCCACTGGTGACTGTGACCTGTCGTTCGCCAAAATTTCGGCGGTCCATGGAATGAAGTACTTGGGGCGCAGTCGGCAATTTCGGCGGTCCATGGAATGAGGTACTTGGGGCGCAGTCGGCACTGGCCGTCAACTAAGATTCTTGCCATGATTCCGCTGCTCCGGCACTTCGTCGGCTGGCTTGTCGACGCATTTCGGGCCCGAGAAGAACTCGTCCTGGAGAATCTCGCACTGCGTCAGCAACTGCTGGCTCTCCATGCCAAGCGACCTCGGCGGCGACTGGGCTCTGTCGACAAGGTGTTTTGGGTCGCTCTCCGAAAGCTGTGGTCTGGGTGGAAGAAACCGCTCCTGCTCGTCACCCCAGAAACGGTGGTGCGTTGGCATCGCGCCGGCTTCCGGTTGTACTGGTCTTGGCTGTCGCGGACTCGCCGCGCCGCCGGGAGAAAACCCTTGAGCAGGGAAGTGCGCGACCTGATTTTCCGCATGGTCGCGGAGAATGCGAGGTGGGGAGCACCTCGCATCCACGGGGAGTTGCTCAAGCTAGGTTTCGACATCGCGGAACGAACGGTATCGCGCTGGATCCAACGTGCGTCCAAGGATCCAGATCCAGCCCGGCGGTGGCTGGTCTTTCTTCGCAATCATCGTGACGCCATCGCGGCGATGGACTTTTTCACCGTGCCCACGCTGACATTCGGAGTACTGTACTGCTTCTTTGTGATCGATCACGAACGGCGCAAGATTCTACATCTCAACGTCACCCAAAATCCCACCGCGCCTTGGGTTGCGCTACAACTGCGTCAAACCTGGGGATACGAGCTGCCGCATCGATTCTTGATTTTCGACCGTGATGCAAAGTTCAACGCTGATGTTGTGGCGACGGTGAAGGATTATGGGATGCGGCCCATCCGAACCGCCTTCCGAAGTCCCTGGCAGAACGGCGTCGCGGAGCGCTGGGTCGGAAGCGTGCGTCGAGACCTACTGGACCACGTGATTGTTCTGAACCAGAGGCATCTGAGGAGGTTGATGAAAAATTACATTCGCTACTATCACGAAGATCGGACCCACCTCGGACTCGGTAAGGACACTCCCAGCGGTCGAGTTGCGGCCTCTGCATCCCCGATCGGAAGCACGGTCGTTTCCTTGCCGCGACTCGGTGGGTTGCATCACCGCTACGCTGTAGCGGCCTGAGTCAACGCTGGTGAAAGAACTCGACTCTCCCATTGACTTTTTTCAAGGCCACGAATAGCTACGTGCGCATTGCGATTTCCGCTCTCGAAACTGCGAGTAGCCCCCAACGGAAGCCATGCGACGCTACGCTCTCCGGCCAATACCCATCCTTTGAAAGTAGTCACCGGGAAGCGCACTCTGCTCATTGTTGATTTTGGCGACGCACAACCTTGCGGGCTTGTCTCTACGGAAAATTCCGTGCGACGCACGGCAAAGGGATTCTCCCCACCAAAGAATCCATCTGGTTTGCAACGCATCCCACATGACCTTAGCTGTGTTCACTTTGCAGTTTGCGGAAGGCCCTCCGTGCATCACTAACTGCACTGCGCACACGGCAACGTGAAAGCAGACCAAGATTTGAGGGTAGTTTCTTAGGCTGCGCAGCGTTCGTACCGGTGGTGCAGACCGCCAACTTCGGGCAGTTCCACCACCCTGCCCAGTTCAGGAGGCTGAACAGCGCGAGGAATCGGTGTGTCCTTGGCGAGCGATAGGTGAGTCCGCCAGCTGGCATAATACCGAAAATAGGAACCTAGCAGTCGCCTTAGACCTGCTTCGTTAAAGATGATCACGTGGTCTAGGCATTCGCGGCGTATCGATCCGACCAGCCGTTCTCCGTAGGCATTCTGCCAGGGTGAACGCGGAGCACAAAGCACTTCTTCGATGCCGAGCTGCGTAGCCGTCTCCCGAAATACGGTGCCGTAAGTGCCGTCGCGGTCGCGCACGAGATACCGCGGAGCCGTATGCCAGGGGAAAGCCTGCAACAGCTGCTGCGCGGTCCACTCTGCCGTCGGATGGCTGGTGACCGCAAAGTGTACCGGCCGGCGACGGTCATGGGCCATGATTACGAATACAAACAGCAGGCGAAATGTGGCCGTCGGAACGATGAAGAAATCGGCCGAGACGAGATCTTGGAGGTGATTGGTCAAGAAGGTGCGCCAGGTTTGGGAAGGCGGCTTTCGGTGGCGCACCATGTACTTGGCTACTGTTGTCTCTGAGACTTTGATTCCGAGTTTGCCCAACTCGCCGTGAATCCGCGGTGCACCCCAGCTTGGGTTGGCGGCACTCATGCGTCGAATTAAGTCCCGCACCTCGGTCAACACGGGCGGACGACCATGCCGTGGCCGACTCTTCCACCACCAGTAGAGCCGAAACCCTTTGCGATGCCAAGCAAGCACCGTTTCGGGCTTCACGATACAGAGGGCCGATCTCCATTGCGGCCAAACACGGCAGAGCCACACCCAAAGAAGACGATCGGCAGGCATCAGTCGTAGCCGATGTTTCTGCTCCCGACGCTGGAGGACGAGAAGTTGATGGCGTAAGGCAAGAACTTCTGCCTGAAGCGCAGCTCGGCTGCGGAGCGAATCACGCACGATTGTCAGCAAGGAAACCAGCGCCCGGATCATCACAAGAAGCTTATCGTATCCTGCAAAGAGCAACCGGCTCAGTGAGAATCGAGTTTTTGGTATGGACAACTCGCACCATGGTGGGGAGGAGGCGAGAAAACAGCGTCGAGAGGAAACGTGACTGAGAAGCAAATCGTCGGCATCGGCATTGCAGAGGGCTCAGCGGAAGTTCATGCAGGAGAACAAGAGGTTTCTTGAGGAGTGGCCGCACCTACAGGCAGTTATAGAGAAGGTGTTCTTAAATCCGCTTGGAAGCGGTGCCATTGGTCTGGCAAAGGACTTGAGTACAATAATGGCAACAACACGGCCTTCAGCACGCTGGCCGGGGCCAAATCCAGGTACCTTCGATTGGGGCCTGCCCTGAGCCTGCCGAGGCGTTGGTCCGCCGAACCGAGAGCGAACGTGGGCCACCAGGTTCACTATTGCGGCTTCAGTCCGTACACGATGACCCATGCTGTTCCCACGTTCAAGGAACTGCCTGTCTTCCCATAGTCAATGTTCCAGTCGACGGCAGGGGGCGGGGTGTTACAAGCTTCACCCGGAACGGCCTGACCAGTTGGATCAGCAAACGTCGCGAGCACTACCTTGCCGTCTGCGATGATTGGCGGATTGAATTTTGCGAAGTAGAGGATGCAATCATCGCGCCAGAGTTCGTGGAGATCGAGCGCATCGGCTGCCAGGAACGTGCCCCGGTGAATGCCGCCGGTTGCGTCTTCGGCTGACGGCATGGACAGCCAGACGATACCGTTCTGGTTGCTGTTGGCCGAGATAGCGACCGCGCCTCCCGGCATTCCTTCGGGAGCGCGATATTGGGAGACGTGCGTCGGATTCTCGTTAACGTGCTGGGTTGCGACGTCGAACTGAAACTGGCGCAGGTAATCCTTCTCCGACATCCCGTACAGAAATCCGGACGTCGTGGAGGACTGCCAATAGGCAAAACCGGCATGGATATTGGGACCATACGTCTGGCAGAACTGATAGCAGGAGACCGGCAAATAGCAGGACCCAACGTAGGTACAAACGTCTGTCCAGTTATAGCCAGGCGTACCGGGCTTGATGCTGTTGAAGTCGCGACAGTATTTGTCAGGATTGCCCATGTCGGGAGTGAAGCGCGTGTGCGACACGCCGCCCGGCGAACCGGGGGCACACTCCTGATTGCCGCACGTTGTGTAGTTTACGGGCAAATTGGTGCATGCCTGGACATCGGGGTGTACTAAAAACCATTTCTGCCAGCCAGGAGCTCCTTCCCACCAGGTGGACCACACGGCGCCGTCGGTGCCTGTGGCAAACAGGTCCAGATGCGTATCGTCGGAGCGCCAGAATGCACTCACGACATCTCCCGGCTGCATCTTTACCTCGGGATGCACAGTGAACCAGGGCTGCCAGCCGGGTTTAGCTTCCCACCAGGTGGACCACACCGCGCCGTCTGTGCCGGTCGCGAAGAGATCGAGGTGAGTGTCGTTGGACCGCCACAGTGCCGAGACCGGCGTACCGGGGCGCATCTTCACCTCGGGATGCACAGTAAACCACTTCTGCCAGCCGGGCGCGGCTTCCCACCAGGTGGACCACACCGCGCCATCTGTGCCGGTGGCAAATAGATCGAGATGCGTCTCATTGGAGCGCCAAAGAGCACTTACTGTTGCTTCGGGCTGCATCTTGACCTCGGGATGAATGGTGAACCAGGGTTGCCAGCCGGGTTTGCCTTCCCACCACGTGGACCAGACCGCTCCGTCCGTGCCGGTGGCAAACAGATCGAGGTGAGTGTCATTCGAGCGCCACAGTGCAGTGACGGTCGCTCCCGCCCGCATTTTGACCTCGGGATGAATCAGGAACCACTTCTGCCAGCCCGGCGCGGCTTCCCACCAGCTGGACCAGACTGCGCCATTCGTGCCAGTGGCGAACAGATCGAGATGAGTATCATTGGAGCGCCATAGGGCGGTGACGGTCGTGCCGGGCTGCATTTTGACCTCGGGATGGATCGTGAACCACGATTGCCAGCCCGGCCCGGCTTCCCACCAGGTGGACCAGACTGCGCCGTCGGTGCCAATGGCGAACAGATCGAGGTGAGTATCGTTGGAGCGCCAGAGGGCTGTGACCGTATTGCCCGGCCTCATCTTCACCTCAGGATGAATGAGAAACCAAGTCTGCCAGCCGGGCGCGGCTTCCCACCAGCTGGACCGCACCGCGCCATCATTACCGGTTACGAAAAGGTCCAGGTGTGTTTGGTTCGAGCGCCACAGCGCCGTGACGGTAGCACCTGGCTGCATCTTCATTTGAGCGTAGGGATGATAGGTGTTTTGAAATGCCTGAAATCCCTGGAACCCGTCGGGCATGTTTGTATCCTGGGCCAGCGCCATGGTGTTGGAGTCAAGCACATACACACGTCCCTGTTTTCCCCCCCCGATGACCCGGTTCTGTACCAGGATTGGCCCACTGGAACCAAGGTCGGTGTCACCATTCGACAGATTGAGGCTGTTGGCGGGTTCGAATACTCCTTCCTGTGTCAAGTCCGACGCGCAACTGGAGCGAAGCTTAACAAAGCTGTTGCCGAGCTTGCCGCGCGCGAGATTTCCGATATCGTTCCCGGTCATGAAGTAAATGTCGCCCGTGGGCGAGGCAACCAGGCCGCGACCCGATTGCCAGATTCCTCCTCCGCCAGCGTTCTGGGGCGTACGCCAGACCGAGAGTTGCTGTAATCCTTTGCTGTAGCCGAAAACCCAACCCGCATAAGGCACGGGATTGTCACAGATGAAACTGGCAAAGGCGACGTAGATTACGCCGTTGAGCAGCAGCAGACCGGGCCGATTTCTCTGGAAGGTTGCAAATTGGTAACCCTGGCCCAAGTCGCTCGTCATCGATGCCGGTGGTTGGATCACAACCGGAGGCACGGTGTCACTCAGATCGTTCGTCAGATCGAGAGCATGGAGGTATTGCTTCCCGTCATCGGAACTGAATGAGACGACATACATGATGTTCTGGGCCGGGTCGATGACTGGTGTTGACGTGACTCCAATATAAGGAGGGTAAGTTTCGGGGCAGACACGGACGGCGGAATTGTGCTGAGCCGGACTCAGAGGGCTGGAATTGTGTAACTTGCGCGACGCGATGAGGCCCGCGTTGGGTGCGCTCGACAGGTTGTCGGCGTCGAAGGCATACACCATGTTTGCAGCAGTGGCCACGACGATGAGGTTCTTCACGCCTTGCGTCTTCGTGTTGACTCCTCGCACATAGAGTGGCTGAGCCAGCATTTGGCCCTGGACTTGTCGCTGGTAAAGCTTGCCGAAGGCACTAGAAGTCACATTCGCCGGAGTCAGGGTGGTTTCCGCGAGATAAGCACCGGTACGCGCATTGTCATGCCGGTTAGTCAGCACGTTTCGCTGGTCGGCAAGCCGCTGCATGACCGGGTCGGGATAGATATTGAACCAGGGTTGCCATCCGGGTTGGCCCTCCCACCAAGTGGACCATACCGTGCCGTCGGTGGCGGCAGAAAACAGATCGAGGTGCGTGTCATTGGAGCGCCACAGTGCACTCACGGTCGCGCCGGGCTTCATTTTGACCTCGGGATGAACCGTAAACCATTTCTGCCATCCGGGCGCGGCCTCCCACCAGTTGGACCACACGGCGCCATCTGTGCCTGTCGCAAACAGATCGAGATGCGTGTCATTGGAGCGCCAGATGGCACTCACCGTCGCCCCGGGCTGCATCTTGACCTGGGGATCGACGATGAACCACTTCTGCCAACCCGGCGCAGCTTCCCACCAGTTGGACCACACGGCGCCATCTGTGCCTGTCGCAAACAGATCAAGATGCGTGTCATTGGAGCGCCAGACGGCACTCACCGTCGCCCCGGGCTGCATCTTGACTTGGGGATCAACGATAAACCATTTCTGCCAACCCGGCGTAGCTTCCCACCAGGTTGACCACACTGCGCCATCCGTGCCCATGGCAAACAAATCGAGATGCGTGTCATTGGAACGCCAGACGGCCATTACGGCCGCCCCCGGCTGCATCTTGACTTCGGAATGAACGGTAAACCACGGCTGCCAGCCGGGCTTCCCCTCCCACCACGTGGACCAGACTGCGCCATCGGTGCCGGTCGCAAATAGATCGAGATGAGTGTCGTTAGAACGCCAGAGGGCCGCGATGGCCGCCCCGGGCTGCATCTTGACTTCAGCGTGAACCAGAAACCACGGCTGCCAACCGGGTGCGGCTTCCCACCATGTGGACCATACCGCTCCGTCTGTGCCGCTGACGAAAAGATCCAGGTGCGTAAAGTTAGAACGCCACAGCGCTGTTACCGTAGCGCCGGGCTGCATTTTTACCTCAGGATGGATGAGAAACCACGGCTGCCAACCGCAACCACCCTCCCACCAGCTACTCATCACCTGTCCTGCGCTGTTGGTGGTGAAGAGATCGAGGTGGGTGCCGCTTCGCCAAACGGCAGTAATTTGGGGAGGATTTCCCGCACGCGCCTGTGGGGTGAAGGTCAGCGCGGATGCGACGAGCATAGCGCAAACCAATGCGAACCTTTGACTGAGCATCTCTTCCCCCTGAGAACTGCAATCTGCGATAGCCCTGATAGAAGTGTGCGCCTCTTAGTTTCTCCAAGTGTTCAATTTGCCAACACTAATTTCGATATGTTGGTGGCACGTTACCAATCGCCCACGCGTATCACAATACGCTTGTTCAATATGCTGAACACATATTCGACATTTTATGCTGTCACTCCGCCCGCTGCAAAGAATTGGACGGACGCTTTTTATACTGTTGCCCTCAATGGCACTTTCGGAGGGGAGTGACCTCTATTCTCTCTCGAAGGTAAGTGAATGCCCGGTTTACGTCCGGCTGCCTTCGAAATTCCTCCAAAGAAAATTGCAGGCGATCTGTTATCGAGTGGGCCAGATCGGTCGGCGGATCGTTCATGGTCGCGCTGCCGACAAAATCAACGGGCTGCGCGTCTGTTTCTTCCATGAGGCCGTGAACAGCGGTCTGTCGGCCCCGAATGTCGCGGATCAGAGCATCGAGCAGGGGGCAGTATTCGGGGGCGGGTCCTGTCTGTCGCCAAAATTGCGTCCGGCAGAGATCTCTCTACGCTCCATCGCATTTATAAGCGTGACGCAGACCACCCGAGTCGAGGGAACTCAACTATTCTGCCGATCCGCGAGATCTGCCGACGAGATGGGCATTACTTC